>DASUTO010000081.1:0-5812 GCA_036374555.1 Chitinophagaceae bacterium | reverse complement strand
TAAACGATATAAAAACGCCGATGAAATTGAAACGACAGGCTATTCTTTTAATGTCAAATGTGTGTCATCACAAAACGGAGGTGTTTTAGTTTTTTTACATTGACAGAAATAAACTTCTTCTTCTTTATCAAACATGACTTTAATGCTACGATAAGGCTCATCCTGGATATTTCTGTGCGCCGTATCACAAAATGGCTGGGTAGCACTCACGCCGCAGGTACACCATGAATAAACTTTTCCGGGCTGCACTTTTATAATGGCCGGTTCACATTCCGCCATCCGGGGTAAATTTTCATTGGGAATGATCTCCATACTACATATAGTTTTTTATAAATGAATACAATTGAAATGAATTTTTGTTCGAAAGCTCTTTGATCTCTTCTTTTAGTTTTTCTTTATCAATATCGCTCATCTTCTTTCGCTGAATAAGCTGGTAGGCTCTTTCTGCCAGCAGCCAGTATTTTTTTTCTTTTGAATGATGATGTTTTAATAAATGCTCTATTTCTTTCAGCAGATCATTCACGCCTTCATTTTGTGAAGCTACCGTTTTTATTACCGGCACCTCATCGTACCGGTTATGAAATGCAGGCGCCAGCATTAGTCGCAGGTTTTTTACAAATTGATCGGCATCGGGCCTATCAGCTTTGTTTACTACAAAAATGTCGGCGATCTCCATTAAACCTGCTTTCATGGTTTGCACTTCATCACCTGCTTCTGGTACAACCACCACAACAGTGATATCAGCGAGACCCGCAATTTCTACTTCACTTTGTCCAACGCCAACCGTTTCCACGATAATAAGATCAAAAGCCGCGGCTTTCATCAGCTCAGTTATTTCAATGATCTTCGGATGCAAGCCACCTAATGAGCCTCTTGTTGCCAATGAACGGATAAACACACCTGGATTATCATACCATTTACTCATTCGTATTCTGTCGCCAAGCAAAGAACCAAGATTAAATGGCGAGGATGGATCAACGCAAAGCACACCGATCTTTTTTCCATTTTTCACCAGCAAGCCGATCAGCGAATCAACCAATGTACTCTTGCCCGCTCCCGGAGGACCAGTAATACCAATAACGGGCTTGCCAGGATTGTGTGGTAATGATCGCAACAATTCTTCATAACCGTTTGCTTCATTTTCTACCAATGAAATGCTTCTTGCCAATGCTTTTGCATCCCCTTGCTGCAATTTTGATAATAGTTCGTTCATCATTTTGGGGGTGATCAAAAATACTCTTTATAATAAAGACAAATGAATGAGTTTAATAATTTTATTTTGCAGCATGCAACGACTTTCGGTTGTTATTGTTTGTAAAAATGGTGCAAAGGTGATTGGTGAAACCATCAAAAGTTTTTCCGGTCTTACCGATGATATCCTTATTTATGATAATGGCAGCACTGATGGAACAAAAGAAATCGTGAAACAAACCAATGCAAGATTGGTTGAAGGCGCCTGGGAAGGTTTTGGGAAAACAAAGAATAAAGCCAATGCCCTGGCAAAATATGATTGGATTCTGAGTCTTGATGCAGATGAGGCCATCGACGAAGAATTGAAGGAAAGCTTATTGAAAGAAGGGCTGACTGATGAAAAGAAAGTGTTTGAATTCAAATTCAAAAATTTTTTAGGGAATAAATGGCTTCGATTTGGGGAGTGGGGAAATGATAAACATCTCCGGCTTTTCAACCGAAAAGAAATAAGATGGAATGATGCGGAAGTTCATGAATCGTTGCTATTACCAAAAGAGGTAAAAGTAATTTTAGTTCCGGGTCATGTGCTCCATAAAACCGCCGCTAACTTTTCTGAGTATGAAAACAAGATGGAAAACTATGCAGTATTGAATGCAGCAAAATATTTTAAGCAACAAAAAAGATCGGGCTCGTTAAAGATGTTTTTTTCTGCCATTTTTTCATTCTTAAAGAATTATTTTTTTAAGCTCGGATTTCTCGATGGTGTAACGGGTTATCATTGCGCCAGAATAAATGCCCGCTACACTTTTTTGAAATATAAAAAGCTGGATGAACTCCGGAGTAAAAAACAGTAAGCATACTTTCTTAATAATCTATAATTTTACATTCCTGAAAATTATATGACCAATTTCATTCCCATATTTCCCCTTGGCATTGTGGTATATCCCGGCGAAAATGTGAACCTTCACATTTTTGAACCAAGATATAAACAGCTCGTAAAAGAATGCCATGAGAATAAAAAGCCATTTGGCATACCGGCTGTTTTAAATAATAAACTGCAGGAGAATGGCACGCTGGTAAATGTTACTGAACTAAGCAAAATGTATGACAATGGCGAAATGGATATTAAAACAAAGGGCGAAAAAGTTTTTCGCATGTTAGAAATAATAAAGGAAGTTCCCGATAAACTGTATAGTGGCGCCATTGTAAATTATCCTGATAATAAAGAACAAGGCGATATTGAACTGATGCGGAGAGTCATGAAAGGTATTCGTGAACTGCACAAGCTACTGAACGTATCAAAAGATTTTAAAAAACCTGACGAAGAATTGAAAACTTATGAGGTGGCCCATCATATTGGTCTTACCCTGGAGGAAGAATATGAGCTTCTTGGTCTGATGAATGAGCTTCAACGCCAGGAATACATAAAACGTCATTTAACCAAAGTATTACCGATGGTAGCAGAGATGGAGGGGTTAAAGGAAAAAATAAAACAGAACGGGCATTTTCAAAACTTATCCGGGTTCCAGTTTGAATTGTAATCAACCAACTAATGAACACACTCTGCTTTGACTTTGGTAACACAAGATTAAAAGTTGCTCTTTTTCAAAATGCAAAACTTACGGAAGTTATTGTTATAGAAAATGACGGGATCGAAACGATTGAATCGATCTTAAACAGATCCGATTCGCAAAAAACAATTCTTTCATCTGTTATCAATCATAATCCTGAAATTGAAACACTGCTTGGAGAGAAAACAAAATTTCATAAGCTCAATCATCTCTCGAAACTTCCTTTTACAACACCTGTTGGCAAACCAGAAACCATCGGTGCCGATCGTCTTGCATTAGCGGCGGCAGCGGTTTATTTTTTTCCAAAGCAACATAACCTGGTTATTGGCATGGGCAGTTGTATTACTTATAATTTCATTAATGCTGATCATGAGTTTTTGGGAGGTGGGATATCTCCGGGTATGGAAATGCGAATGAAGGCATTAAATCAATTCACGGCAAAATTGCCAATAGTAAAACCAGATGGTAATCTGCCGCTTGTTGGATACGATACTGTTACAAATATTTTGAGCGGAGTGGTAATGGGAATGGCAAAAGAGATCGATGGATTTGTCGACGCATACAAAGAAAGATATGGCAACTTTAACGTCCATTTAACCGGGGGTGATTTAGTCTATTTGGCTCCCCATCTTAAAAACCAGATATTTGCAGACCCCGAACTGATCTTCAAAGGGCTTTACGCCATTAGTGAAGTGAATAACCAGTAAGAGAAACAGGGAGTTAGGGGATTTTTCCGGGACTAAATGCTCAATGTTCAATGTCGAATCTTCAAAGAAAATTGTTCGGTTTTAAATCGTCATCAAGGTTTTTTCAATATACATTAATAGCTATCAGCTTACAGCTAATGGCTACCAGTTTTATCAACGCCCAGGATAACTCTCCTTATTCACGTTTCGGCCTTGGTGATCAGCATCCGTCCACCAATATTTTTAATCGGGGCATGGCCGGTATCAGCGCAGCTTATTCTGATCCGCGTATTGATGGTGTTAGCGATCCGCGAACTGGCAGAAACTATCCATCAATAAATTTTTCAAATCCTGCATCCTATTCACGATTTTATGCGATCAAAGAAGCTAATACTAATAAGCTGCAGTATGGAAGAATGTTGCTCGATGTTGGAATTAATACCACCAGCCACGCTTTACACGAAGCCAACAGTCCGCAAAGTTTTACTTCAACAAATATTTATTTCTCTTATTTACAACTTGGAATGCCGATCAAAAAGGATTGGGGATTAACGTTTGGGCTGCGACCGCTTTCTACTATTGGTTACAAGATCGACAAGAACGAAAGATTATATGATCCCAACACGGGTTCAATGATCGATAGTGCAAAAACTCAGTTCACAGGCGAAGGCGGCTCTTTTCTTTTTAATACCGGAACAGGCTTTGCTATCAGGAATTTGAGTTTAGGAGTAAATGTTGGTTACTTATTTGGCAAAAAAGATTATGGCACTCACAGGATATTAAATAATGATACAGTTGACTATGCCGCTTCAAATCATGAGACCCGGACGAATTATGGCGGTTTATTTTTTAATGCGGGTATACAATACCGAATTGATCTGAGTCCTGACAAATTAAGATATTTACAATTAGGGGCTTTTGGAAATATTGAACATAAGTTAAATACCCGTAGTGATCTCATCAGGGAAACTTTTGTTGTCTCCCAAAACGATGGCAGTGATCTCCGCATTGATAGTGTGTTTGTACAAACGGACGTGAAAGGAAAATTGATTTATCCTGCAAGCTATGGCGCGGGGTTTGTGATCGAGCAATTGCCTGATGCTAATAAGAGCGGGTGGCTTATCGGTGCAGATTATCTAAGTACCAATTGGGATAATTTTAGAATTAATGGACAAACAGACTTAGTAAAAACTAACTGGCAAATAAAAGTGGGAGCCCAGCTCAGGCCACGGTTGAAAAATGTTAACGTTTATAAAAACCTTTTAGCTTACAGGGTTGGTGCCTTTTTCGGCGACGATTATATTTATATAAATAATCAAAAACTGCCGGTATGGGGAGTATCGGGTGGGATCACGCTACCCATCGCAAATCTTAAGGACGCAGGAAGCTTTCGACGTACTCAAAAATCCGTTATTAATATTTCGGCTGAATATATTAAAAGAGGCACTAATGATAACCCGATAAATGAAGATATGTTCAGGCTCTCATTTGGATTTACGTTGAGCGATTATTGGTTTACAAAACGTAAATACGAGTAGAATTTTGCTGTTAATCTTGAATCATTAATTTTTTTATGTGACCAGCTTCTGCAACTTTATTAAGATTTGGTTGTCGAGCGAAGCGAAATCCCGCAGTATTGCCGGGCGACTTATACTTCCCCATCTCCATTCATCATTACTTGTACCTTGCGCCTTGTGCCTTGTAACTTTTCTTCTCTATTCCTGCGAAAATGATCCTAAAGAAATTGAAGACTGGACAAAAAAAGCCGAGCTAAGGGAAGAAGCAAAAACGATTGAAAGTTATTTAAGCCAGTCAGGCGTGATGAAGGCAAAACTAACCGCACCATTGATGTATCGCTACCAGCGTGACACTATTTACACAGAATTTCCCAATACACTGCATGTAGATTTTTATGATGATAGTGTAAGAGTTGAAAGCTGGCTGACGGCTAACTATGGTATTTATTACGATAATCTCAATAAAGTTTTTCTTCGTGATAGTGTAACTGTTATCAACAATGAAGGCGACACATTGCGAACACCAGAGCTTTGGTGGGATCAGAATACACAAAAATTTTATACTGACAAACCCGCAAGACTGGATGGAAAGGATAAACATCTAACGGGTACACAAGGCCTTGAAGCCACGCAGGATCTTAAAATAATTCAGTTCAAATATCCCGTTGGTCCTTTCGATATTAAGGAAGGGAACATGCCTTAATAATTTTTTCCCTCATATCAAACCTCGAACTTCGAACCTCAAACAATTTGTATGGAATACAGGCGAATGGGCAAATCAGGTTTACAACTTAGTGTACTTTCTTATGGTAGCTGGGTCACATTTCACAAACAACTTGATGATAGC
>DASUTO010000080.1:0-2953 GCA_036374555.1 Chitinophagaceae bacterium | reverse complement strand
AATACCAGAGTTAAAATTGTTTTTAAAAAAGAATGATATTAATGTCAGATTATAAAGCCCCTTTAGGGGTTTGGGGTGCAATTCCGGATCTAAAACAGTTTTTGCATCGACAAAACATACCTGTTCGTTTATGATATACATAGTCCTGGTAATATTAGTTGCTGCAATTATTCTTAACTCATATATGACGAGGAAACAAGCCACAAGAAGAGAAAATGAGCATGAACGCCGGGAAGAAAGATTTGAAAGATTGATGAACCACCTGCAAAAGCCGGATAGCGAAAAGAACGATGATCCCGATAACAAAAAAAATTAAATTATGAATTCTCAAAACTCCCCTTTAGGGGTTGGGGGCATTAATCCTGATTTTTCAAAATATGCAGATGGCTTAATGCCGGTTATTATACAAGACAGTATAAGCAGCAAGGTATTGATGCTTGGATTTATGAATGAAGAATCGTTTGCCAAAACAACTACTGATGGCAAAGTGACTTTTTTCAGCCGAAGCAAACAACGGCTTTGGACAAAAGGAGAAACAAGCAATAATTTTTTATTAGTAAAAGAAATAATAACTGACTGTGATAATGATACTTTATTGATCAAGGCCTCTCCCACCGGTCCTGTTTGTCATACGGGCTCTGATACCTGTTTCAATGAAAACAACTCGTCATTTTCTTTGGAGAAACTGGAAGGGATAATTGCTGATAGAAAAAATAATCCATCTGCTTCATCCTATACTTCCTCGCTTTTTGCAAAGGGAATAAATAAAATTGCACAGAAAGTTGGCGAAGAAGCGGTGGAACTTGTGATAGAAAGCAAGGATGATAACAAAGAAAAGTTCTTAGGTGAAGCCGCTGATCTTCTCTATCATTATCTTGTTCTATTAAAAGCAAAGAATTATGAGCTGGAAGATGTTTTAAATGTTTTAGCCCAAAGACATAAATGATTGTTACACTAAAAGCATCATTTGTTTACTTCCATAAATAATAAAGGCCAATCAGGATTATACTGATGTTCTTGTGAAAATAGTTCTGTCATCTTCTTTATGATCGCAGGGTTTTGCGCAGCTATATTATTCATCTCCTGTGGATCTTTATCAAGATCATATAGTTCAATAGCCGGATCGGAAATTTTGGTAACTCCCAGCATTATTGCTTTCCATTTTCCCCAACGTATGGCCTGCCGGCCATCACTTTCATGAAACTCCCAATAAAAATATTCATGTTGCTTTTGTTGGCCTGTTTGAAACAAAGTCGGCACTAATGAAATACCATCTATTTTTTTCTTAACCGGAACTCCTGCCAATTGAAGAAAGGTTGGGTACATATCCCAAAGCGCCGCAGGTCTATCAACTTCTGATGCTCTTATTTTTCCAGGCAGGTAAGCAATGAAAGGAACTCTTATTCCACCCTCATACAGGTCTCTTTTTATTCCTTTAAAAAATCCATTGCTGTTAAAGAATTCCGGGTCGCCTCCATTTTCCCGATGCGGACCGTTATCACTTGTAAAAATGATCAGGGTGTTATCAGCAAGCCCTTTTTCTTTTACAGCTTGCACAATCTCACCAACATATTTATCAAGCCTTGCCACCATTGCAGCAAACTGTGCATGCAATTGCGGCTCCGGTGAAATATTATGCGCACGGGTTTTTAGGTCCGTACCAGTTTTTGGTTGTTCATTAAATTTCTTTACATAATAATGATAAAGTTCGTCATGCGGACCTATCACATCACCATGGGGCAACGTATATGGCAGATAGAGAAAGAATGGTTTGTTTCCAGATCGCCTTATATAATCAATCGCTTTGCTGTGAATTAAAGATGCGGAATAGATTGAATCACTTGTTTTATTTACTGACAGATCAACTTTATCATGATTGTCCCAGATATAAGGTGGAAAATAATCATGCGCCAGGCTCTGGCAGTTGTATCCGTAAAACTTGTCGAATCCCTTTTTATTAGGATCGCCGCTATTATTGATAAACCCCAATCCCCATTTACCAAAAGCCGCAGTTGCGTAACCATTTTCCTGAAGCAAGTTGACAAACGTAACAACAGAATCAGGCAATGGCGTCTGCCCTTCCGGCGGAAAAGGTTTATTACCTCTTACCTGTGTATGACCTGTATGAAGCCCTGTCAGGAAACTTGAACGTGCCGGTGCACAAACAGTGGACCCGGAATAAAATTGCGTGAACCTCATCCCCTTTTTTGCAAGCTCATCTATATGGGGCGTTTCAATTTTTTGTTGACCATAACATCCAATATCTCCATACCCCAGGTCATCAGCAAAAATGAAAATTATGTTTGGCCTGGAATTTTTTTGTCCATTAACGTAGATAACGGGAAGTAACAACAGGATTATGATAAAGTATCTCATGCTTCCTCAAATATCAATCATTTCATTTTAAATATTTCTGTCCCTGCCAATAAAAAACATCCCAATCCGTAATCTTCAAAATCAGGTGCGCTGTCATAAGTTACAGGCTGACCATCTTTAGGCTCTTTTCCCGTTCCTTGTACATACCCCAATTTTCCATTCGGATGAACTGCTTCTTTACTCATCGCATTCCATGCTTTTGTGATTGCCGGCAAATATGTTTTCTTATCGAGTATATTATTATTTATACCCCAGGCAAAACCATAAATGAATAGCGAAGTGCCTGAAACTTCTTTACCACCAAAATTATTCGGATCGTTCAAACTTACATTCCAGTAACCATCGTTACGCTGCAATGGTAATAAAGCCACACACATATCTTTAAAATCCTGCAAGTATTCCTGGTAATGTGGATCAGTCTTTGGTAATTCTTCCAGTGTTTTTGCTAAAGCAGCCACCACCCAACCATTGCCACGAGACCAATAACAATCATCGCCGTTTGGTTCTTTATAGGGAGGATCAAAATCTTTATCCCGCCACCACAAATGTTCCTTCTGATTATACAATCCATTATCTC
>DASUTO010000079.1:0-5358 GCA_036374555.1 Chitinophagaceae bacterium | reverse complement strand
TCCTTCAGAATTGGTTTTGATCTTAGCCGGTGTAAAAATTCCACCGGATGCCTGCAGGTTAATTTCTTTACCTGTTAATGACTGTCCATCACAATCTACAACGCTCAGCAGCACTTGTGTTTCTTCTCCTTTCACCATTGTCTTATCCATTGTTATCTCGATCATACCTCCCCACACATCACCACCCAATCCATAATTTTTTATTTCCCTTACCTTGTTTTCCAATTCCTCAATATTTATACGGGACATAAGTTTGGTCATTGCTTCTTCCACGACATGAGACGGATCCCATGAAGGATAGAGTTGAAAAGAGACCTTTGATTCTGCTACTATGTTTTCACTGCAGGTAGCCTGGAACATCAAATGTAATTTGTAATCTCTTGCGTCCGGGGAATAGGATACCAGGCCTTCGAACCTATAACCATGTTTTTTAATATTTGTATTGCGGGCAATGGGTAATATATTGAGTGCGGGGTGTTTTTGCAGGTGCTGAATTATGTATGTGTCAACGTAGCTCAGCTTGCGATATTCATTACGTAATGTTGCATCCTGCGGTTCCTCAATGCCAATCGTATGTACGCCGCGATAATATACATCTGCCTTTCGTCCGCATTGGTCCTCCTGTCCATAACATTTTACAATCGAAATACTCAATACACTGCTTATTATAAAAATTATCAGTTGTCGCATATCGCATCTCACATTTTCACAAATTCAACTCTGCGATTGCTTGCTTTTCCCTCCGGTGTATTGTTGTCGGCCACAGGTTTTGTTTCGCCCATGCCATCTGTGTCAAGCCGCGACTCATCAATGTTAAATTCTTTGCTTAAGGCAGTTTTTACAGCAGCTGCTCTTCTTTTTGAAAGTTCAAGATTTTTTGCGTCGTCACCATCAGTATCGGTATGGCCAATGATCTTTACTTTGACATCGGCATTTTCAGAAAGGATGGTGGCTATTTCTTTTAAGGTTCCGTAAGAAGTGGGTTTGATCTTATCTGAATTCACATCAAATAAAATTCCGGTAGTGCTCCACTTGCCTTCGGTAATTAATTTACTTCTTGTATCAGGCGCTGCCACTGCAATTTTAAGATTGGAAATAAAGTATTTGTAATTTTCATTTGAACTTCCATAGTATTCAGTTTCCAGCGCAACATTCGTTAACACCAATCCAGCAGGAAACGCTTTAGGCAGATCATATACTTTGGTTTGATTGATCCATACTCTTGCTCTTTCCTTTTGCACCCATATTGCTACATGAACAGGGATCGATCTATGATTGTATTTAAAAAATTCGCCGATCAGCTGATCTTTCCCTTCAAGGTATCGTTCGCCTTTTTCATTAAAGGAAACGAAGCGTATCCTGTCAATAGAGGGCTGTTCATCCTGGGAAGAATAAGTGCCTGCCTGTGGTGCCAACATTAATCGCATGCCTGGCAGGTAAGTTGATTTTATTTTATTATTTACGATAAGAAATTCAATATTCGGAACATGCATACTTGCTTTGAAGTCAAGAACAA
Source organism: Chitinophagaceae bacterium (assembly GCA_036374555.1). GTDB lineage: Bacteria > Bacteroidota > Bacteroidia > Chitinophagales > Chitinophagaceae > VBAS01. The sequence goes on along the minus strand of DASUTO010000079.1, from coordinate 3,842 downwards.
GATCGAACTCAACGGTATAATTCTCCGGCAGGTTATTGGAATAAGGCGATTCATATTTTGTACCCCCGGTAATTTGCAACCACTTGCCTGGCAACCCTTCTATCGTAACTATTTCACCTGTTCCGTTGGTGTTCCATTTAAGTGGAAATTCACCGACCACATCCTGTGCAAAATCTTCTGCATACACAATTTTTTCACCCGGTACAAAATCATATTTTGAATAAGACTTTAATTCCTGGGGATTGCTTTTAGAAACTTCTTCATTCTTAATTTTTAAATCCCCATCCTCCTCTGTTTTCACTTTTTCTTTTTTATTTTTTCCTTCCGCTTCATCCAACCCTTTATCAATAGTCTGATCTACTTTCTGATCAGCTCTTTGTTTTGCCTTGTTCTTTATCTTATCCAGGATTTGAGCGGAGGTAGCATTAAAAAATGCAATCATCACCAGGGAGATCACGACACTGCATAGCTTTTTCATAATCGTTGATTTTGCTATCAAAGAAAAAGCAATCGAACAGGCAAGACAATCGGATAAAAATCTGATTTTATGTTAGTGTTTAAACAGATTTGTTTTGCAGAACTTTTGCTACCGCCTGCGATTTAGAATGCACATGCAATTTTTGATAAATATTTGAAATATGGGTTCGGATCGTAGAGATGCTAACAAAATATTTCTCAGCAATTTTTTTATAGCTTAATCCATCAACCAACGAATAGAGAATTTCTTTTTCACGTCCGGTAAGTTGGTAATCAGTAATGATGGTAGATGGTTGTGATTGAAATGCCTGGATGACTTTCCGGGCAATACTTGGACTCATAGGAGCGCCGCCTTCCGCTAATTCTTTTACTGCCTGCAAGATTTCTTCCGGCGGTGTTTTCTTTAATAAATACCCGGATGCACCCGCACGGATAGCATCAAAGATCTTTTCATCATCTTCAAAAACGGTAAACATTAAGACCTGTATGTCTTCAAAATTTGATTTTACAGTTCTTACTCCTTCAATACCACTGATGCTGGGCAACCCGATATCCATCAGCACGATATCCGGTGCGGATCTTTGTAAGTCACTCAGTACATTCAGCAGGTTGCTTAATGAAGCAACGCATTGCATGCCTTCAGTTTTGCTGAAAAGTTGTTCAAGACTTTGTCTCAACGCAGTGTTGTCTTCTACTATGGCCACTTTTATCATATTACAAAGCTGGTGAAATGAAAGATCATTTTCTATCGGATATTTATTTGATTCTGGTTTGCAGGGAAACGATCGTTCCTTTATTTAATTCCGTGTCTATTTTCATTTGTGCATTTATTGCTTCGGCCCTTTTTTTCATACTGATGATCCCATTTCCCAATTGTATCTGTTGCTGGTTAAAGCCTTGGCCATTATCACTGATCTCAATTTTTAAATAATTATTATTGTATTTCACTTTTATGCAGGCCTTGGTACAATTTGAATATTTTACAAGATTATTGATCGCTTCTTTCATGATCAGGTAAATATGCTGGCGGGTTTCCATATCCAGTTTTGCGTTGTGAATGGAATCGTCAATGTCAATTGTGTAATCAATTTCTTTTGCTTCCAGGAGTTTGGAAGCAAATCTTTTGATCCTCAGCATCAGGTCTTCTATCGAATCATTGCGGGGATTGATGCTCCATACAATGTCATCCATTTTTTCCATTAAAGACACAGAACTGTGTTTTATTTCCTGCATCATATTTCCTGATTGGTGCTGATCGTTTTCCCTGGCAGCTATATCACTTAGAATTGAAATAGAGCTAAGTGTTGACCCAATATCATCATGAAGATCTGTTGAAATACGACTACGTAATCTTTCAAGTTTTAAAGCTTGTTGTACACGGTAACGATAAATAAAAAAGAGTAACGCTGCAACAAGAAAAATTATGGCGCTGATAAACCACCATGTTTTCCAGAAAGGCTGAGGGATGATAAAACTGAATACGGCTGCTTGTTGACTCCAGTTACCAATAGAATTGCGGGCTTCTGCTTTAAAAGTATAATGACCGGCGGGAAGATTATAAGTTACAAAGTTCCTGGTTCCTGAATAGGTCCAGTGGTCATCCTGTCCCTCGAGTTTATACCTGTAATGAAGCGGGGCGTCATCACTTAAATATATACCGGCAAATTCAAATGCAATAGTTGTGTTACCGGCCGCTAACTTTTTTTGCGCTGTGGAAATATAAGGAGGTAATGTGCTATCCATTTTTCCATTGATCGAAAACTCGGTGATAAAAACTTTTGGTGGATTAATCGTTGTTCTGTCAGTTTTTGGAAAATATTCAATCAAACCAGATTCTGTTCCGATCCATATTCTTTCCTTATCAGGATAAATTGTGGTAGCTGCATCAGATATGTCTTCGTTAAATAAATTCAGTTTCCTGATAAATGGTTGATCAAAGGAGCCTGATAAAATATTGACACCTTTATTAGTAGCCATATAGATATTGCCATGTTGATCTGCGGAGATAGATTTTACCCAATTGGCAGAAAGACCATTTGCCGTGGTGAAATGCCATGTTTTATTTTTAGCGGATGATGAAATAATAAAAACCCCATTTGTGCGGGTACCAAATAAAATATTACCCGTGCTGTCTGTATATGAGCAGCGTATTCTTAGATCATTGTAACCTGTTTCGGCAGAGTACCGTTCAACCAGTTTTGCATGGTTATCATCAAGTGCGTATTTGCGGATGCCGGAGCCGCGGTAACCGATCCAAAGACCGGCTTCTTTATCTTTATAAACAGCGTCAATAAAATCGGGGAGAAGAGGTTCTAATAAAATTTCCTCCAAATTATTATGCAGTAACCTGAAAACCCTGCCCGTTTCTGTTGTCAGCCATAAGACTCCTTCTTCGTCTTCATAACATTTGGTGGTGGCCAATGCATGCTTCAAGCTGATGTTATTGTTTTCAATTAAAAGAATGCCGGCGGCTGAACCAGCCAGTAAAATATTTTGTTTGGTTTTATGAAGCCATGCAACATAACCGATCTTAGTATTGTTTACAGAACGATAGGCATTAAAATTGCGATCAATTTTTTGTCCAAGGCCATCATAAGTGGCTATCCATGTATGATCTTTGTCATCATTAGCGATCATATTAACCATAGAATGCGTTGGTCCTTTGCTGAGATCATAAAACAAAGAGTTTTCGTTGCCCATTTTGGTTATACCATTTGCCGTGCAGATCCATGCAATGTTTTCCTGGTCAAAATAAATTTTTCCGGGATAGGGGGGTAAGCTATTGCCGATATCTACATTTCGCAACTGATCGTCCTTTAGCTGGTACAATTTATCAGCTGATATCCATAATTCCCCTGTTTGATCATTACGGGTTATAGAGGATACAGGTTTATCCTTAAAGAATATGTTAGTGGCGCTGTTGGTAATAACCTGGTCAGCATCATCAAATAAAAACAACCCTTTGTCAGTTGCTATCCATACATGATCATTTTTTTCTACCAGCATCCTGTAGACTTCATAGCCCGCTAACGTCCTGCCGGCAAATTTCCATTTCCCGTTTTCAATTTTATAAGTAAAGATCCCTTTAGAACATCCAAAAAAAAGCCAACGATCCTTTACGTACCCGATCGAGTTAAATTGCCTGCTCATCTGGCTATTAGTTGTATCAAATACAGAAAACCTCTTTCCATCAAACCTGAAAATATTCTGGTCGGTAGCAATGATATATTGATTGTCTCCCAGTTCAAGCATATCGAAAACATTATTGGAATTGGATGCAATGCTTGGATCAGGTAAGAAGTTGGTGAACGTAAAATCCTTGTATTTATATAAACCATTGTAAAAGCTCAGCACCCAAATGTTTT
>DASUTO010000078.1:0-5286 GCA_036374555.1 Chitinophagaceae bacterium | reverse complement strand
TAGTTGGCGTGGTGAAGTATCTTGAATAATGAATGTTTTGCTTTTCTAAAATTTGTTTTACATCTCTGTTGATCATCGCTTTATTAAACAGGCAATACAGCAGGTAAAGCGAACTAAGTCCAAGCCCCATTGTCCACCATTTTTTTCTTTGCTTATGGCCATGCTTTGAAATGATCAACATGACGACCGCAGTACCCGGCCAAATTGAAAAAAATGCGTCGGCAACATAAATTGCATTAAACGAAATTCGTTTATGAGTAAAAGGTTCAAACCAACCTACCCCATAATTATTAAAAGCATCTATAAAAACATGAAAGAAAATAACCCCGCCAAAAAATAAGAGCCACCTTCGGAATGTTATATTATGGGGCCGATGCCATCGTTCAGCAATCAAAGAAAGAAACACCGCAATGATCGCTACAAAGAGGAAAGAATGAGTAAATCCGCGATGTGCCAGGAGGTTACTTGAAGTATTCATCCAGAACGAAGCAATAAAATCAATATCAGGAACGCTTTGCGCCGTTGCTCCCCATAACATTGCTTTTTTACCGAGCTTACGATCAAGAAATGCCTCGCCCATGCACGCACCAAGGGCTATATGGGTGATTGAATCCATGAACTGGATATATTTATACTAATTTGCTAAAATTAACAAGAGTTATTACAGCTTCTCTAATATTTTATTGAGATCAATTCCTTTCCCGAGCACAGGTTTAAAAATATCTCCTTCACTTTTAATTCTATCCATTGCATTTTCAATTGTAAAATCTTTCATGGCAAGACCTTTTTTCACTTCTTCCCAATACAATGGCATCGATACAGTGGCGCCGGGTTTAGGCCTTAATGAATAAGGAGCAGCCAATGTTGCTTTTGGGCGATTTTGTAAAAAGTCAACATATAATTTGTGCTTCCTTGCTTTTGTCAATCTTTCAATACTTGTAATATCCGGCAACATATTATTCACTTGTGTGGCAATGATCCTTCCAAACATCTGGCATTGATCATAGGAATACTTTGCTCCAAGTGGAATGTAAACATGGATACCGGTAGAACCTGATGTTTTTGGATACCCAGTCACTCCCATCTTATCCAGGACTTCTTTTGTTGCCCGGGCAACTTTAACGACGACGTCAAAATTTTGTTTATCTGAAGGATCAAGATCGATCAAGCACCAATCGGGATTATCAGGATTATGTATCGTGCTGTTCCAGGGATTCATTTCAATGGCACCTGCGTTTGCCATATATAAAATGCTTGCTTCATCTTCCGGAACTAAGAAATTCTTGTCTTCTCCCTCACCTGTTGTATATGGTTCCATCTTTATCCAATCAGGAGCTTTACCCGTTATATCTTTTTGATAAAAACTTTTGCCATTGATCCCATTCGGGAAACGATTTAAGGATTGGGGACGGTCTTTTAAATAAGGAAGTAAGAAAGGTGCTACCTGGTAATAATAATTCAACATATCCCGTTTTGTATATTTTTCCGCTGGCCAGAATATTTTGCTGAGATTAGTAAATTTTAATTCGTGGCCATTGATCTTTTTTACCTGTGTTTCTTCGGTTGGATTTAATAGCGTTTTCCGATCCTTATCGGTAACGGGCTTTGTATATTTATTTGGCTTTTCTTTTTTTGTTGTTTCTTTTATGGCTTTAACCGGCATCGCCGTTTCCTTTCTTACATCCTTTGCTTTTTTGTCAATACGCAATCCTTCGAAAGAAGGATGACGCATCACTCCATCGCTTGTTATTTCTGTATAACTTACTTCACAAACTAATTGAGGTTTAAGCCATGTCACTTTAGCTTTGGGAGGATTAGGCCGGAACCGGGAAGGCTTTTCTACATCAGGAGTTTCAGTAAATGGGATCTTAGTTGTTTCTAATTTTTTCATCCTGGTCATGATCTCCTTTTGTGTTTTATCATTAAAACCCGTTCCAATTTTTCCTATATAATCAAGACGACCATTCTCAAAAACGCCTACCAACAAGGAGCTGAATGTTTTTGCTGATCCTTCGTTTTGTGTATACCCCCCAATTACTACTTCATGTCGTTTATTTGATTTTATTTTTAACCATTGTCGTGTTCTGTCCCCCTCAACATACACGCTATCTTCTCTTTTTGCCATAATACCTTCCATTCCCATTTTTGCAGCAGTTGCTAAAAACTCGGTGGCAGAAGTTTCAAAATTTTCACTGAGACGGATTATATTTTCTTCTGGCAAAATGTCTTTTAGTATTTCTCGTCTTTTTGTTAGTGGAAGGGTTTTTAAATTGTATCCATTTAGCCATATAATATCAAAAACATAGTAGAAGAGTGAGCCATCAGCCTCACTTCGCCAGTTTTGCAAGGATCCAAAATTTGAGATCCCTTTATCATTCAATACCACCACTTCCCCATCAACCACTGCATTAAAATTCCAATTTTTTAGTGCATCAACAACAGGATAAAATTTTTCATTGAAAGATTTATTATTTCTCGAAATAAGATCAACTTTCCCTTTATTGATCATTGCAACAGCCCGGTATCCATCCCATTTAATTTCATAAAGCCAACCGGGTTCATCAAAAGGTTGGTCGACCAAAGTGGCAAGCATTGGTCTTACCGTTTTTGGAAAGGGTGCTTTGTTACCATGTGTTATGGTCTTTTTTTTTTCGACTCGCTGTTTACGGGATTTTTTAGATGCAGATTTTTTCTTTGGAGAGCTGCCCCATATATTTTTACTTGTTTTTTCAATTCTCTCCAGCGTCTTGCCAGAAATAACAGACTTGTTTTTCTTTGTTATATCAGTTTCTTTAGCATACTTATCGCGATGTTTTATTAAAAGCCATGCATTGTTTTCAGCGTTCTTCAATTTTACCAACGCAAATTCACCTTTCAACTTTTTGCCATTCATTTTAAATTTTAATGAGCCCTTTTTTAATTGCTGAAGTAATTTTTTTTCCTGATCCTTTTTACTGCCTCCCTCTAACGCCTCATAGGTTCCCTCATCCCAAACGATCACGGTACCTGCTCCATAATTTCCTTCCGGAATTATCCCTTCAAAAGTTCTATAATCATAAGGGTGATCTTCAACCATCATGGCCAAACGTTTGTCTTCCGGGTTTAGTGACGGCCCTTTAGGCACTGCCCAGCTTTTCAATACACCTTCCATTTCTAACCGAAAATCATAATGCAATCTCGTGGCATCATGTTTTTGTATCACAAAACGCAAAACAGGTCCGGCTGCTTTTCCACCAACAGGTTCCGGCGTATCCTTAAATGATCTTTTCTTTTTGTAGAGTGTTAGTGCCATACTTTCAAATAATAAATATTGTACCAACTTGAATTTATCACATATCTTCAAAACAACTGCAACTATAAGAAGATTAAGCCTGTAATCAACCCGGTGGCATAGCGTTTGTACCTTTTCCATTGCAATTATTTAATAATCCTAATAAAAAATTATTTTATGCCAACTACAAAATCAGGCTCGTCTTCAAGAGCTGGAAAGACAAAATCATCCAATGGAGGCAAAGAGAAGCCATCAAACGGAGACACATTAAGACACGAGGACGGATCAGAACAGGAGAATTCACAGCTTGAAAAGCTTTTTACTGATTCTTTAAAAGACATTTACTGGGCTGAGAAACAATTGACAAAAACATTACCGAAAATGAAAAAAGCGGCAACAACAGATGAATTAAAATCCGCAATTGAGGAACATCTTGCCCAAACAGAAGGTCATGTAAAAAGACTCGAACAAGTATTCGATATGTGTGGAAAAAAAGTACAGGCAAAAAAATGTGATGCAATGGAAGGACTTATCAAAGAAGGGGAATCAGTAGTGGAAGAAACACAAAACGGAAGCATGACAAGGGATGCAGGAATAATTATGGCTGCACAAAAAGTAGAGCATTATGAAATTGCAACTTATGGTTCTCTTGTGCAGATTGCAAAAACCCTGGGCATGAATGATGCAGCAGATGTTTTGCATCTTACACTTAATGAAGAAAGACTAGCAGATGAAAAACTAACAGAAGTAGCCGAATGGCATGTGAACCAGGCAGCCGAAAAAGAAGCAATCAATAATTGATAGTAAACAACCCTTGCCCTATGTTATTTTAAAAACTCATAAGATGGAAACAAATAAAACATATACGCTGATAACAGGCGGAACAAGTGGTATAGGCTATGAACTTGCAAAGATCTTTGCTACTAATGGTCATAATCTTATTCTTGTTTCCCGTGATGAAGCGGACCTGACAATTACAAGAAATGAGTTGTTGGAATTGGGAGTTGATGTTCTTATAATCTCTAAAGATCTATTTGATAAGCAAAGCCCTTTTGATCTCTACAAGGAGGTCTGTGAAAAAGGATATGATGTTGACATATTAGTAAATAATGCAGGGCAAGGACAGTATGGTGAATTTTCAGAAACAAATATATATAGAGAACTATCGATCATCCAACTCAACATCTCATCTCTTGTAGTTCTTACAAAACTTTTTTTGCAGGACATGATGAAAAAAGGAAGAGGAAGAATATTAAATCTTTCATCAGTTGCCAGTAAATCGCCGGGCCCGCTTAATTCTGTGTATCATGGCACAAAAGCCTTTGTACAATCATTTACACAAGCAATTGCAACAGAAGTAAAAGACAAAGGCATCACCATAACAGCATTACTTCCTGGCGCTACCGATACAGACTTTTTTAACAAAGCTGATATGCAACAATCCAAGATGGTGAAAGATGGTAAATTAGAAGAAGCAAAAACCGTAGCAAAGGAAGGATATGATGCCCTGATGCGTGGAGACCAAATGGTAGTATCAGGAGGTTTAAAAAACAAAATGAAGATCGCAATGAGCAATGTACTTTCTGATAAAGCTGCTGCAAAAAAAATGCATAAAGAGCAGGCTCCAGCCGACGAAGGAAAATAGAAAGGCGATATAGTGGCAGAATAAATTTTAGTAACGCAGAATTAATATAAGAAAGCTCCCGAAATAAACGGGAGCTTTTCGTTATTGGTCTAAAATCTATTTTGTTGACTAACTGTGCAAGGCTATTTTTGCGCCTCAGAGATGGCAGAGCGGTCTTCCGCAGGTGCCGTGCAAATGCGGCGGTCTTGTCCGCAGGATCCCGTGGAAAAACCGTTGACCCAAAAGGTCCGGGGTCAAAAGATTTATTACCACATTAGTGGTTTTTTTATGCCCTTCTTTACATATATATTAATCAGTAGTAATTCTGGGAATTATTATTTTGGGCACTGCGAAAATTTATCAATAAGACTCGCACAGCATAATTCAGGGA
>DASUTO010000077.1:0-6859 GCA_036374555.1 Chitinophagaceae bacterium | reverse complement strand
AGGAAAAGTGTTGCAATTTTTCCTGGTAACATTAGCATGGGGTGTTGTCGGTCTTTTTATTGATGCAGGCTATAGAAGTTATGTTCTGATTCCGGCGCAGGAAGCAATGGGTCTCGATAATATTTTACCAAGGGGACCGTTGGCTTTTTGTTATCTCTGCATGACCACATCGGCCGCCAGTCCAATGATCATAAAATTTTTCAAGTTGTGGACCATTAAGCAGCAGGACTGGATGCGTGCACAGCAGGAAAAGATTACAGCAGAACTACAATTGCTGAAAGCACAGGTACATCCGCATTTTCTATTTAATACATTAAATAATATTTATTCATTTTCGCTGGAAAATTCGCCTAAAACGCCAGGACTTATTTTAAAGCTCTCATCCCTGCTCAGCTACATGCTCTATGATTGTAAGACAGACGAAGTGCGGCTTGAAAAGGAGATCAAGATCATGAAAGATTATATTGACCTGGAACGGGAACGGTATGGCAATAAAATTGAAATATCGTGGAGCGTGGAAGGGGAATCTAAGGATAAATTTATTGCCCCTTTGCTCATGCTTCCTTTTTTGGAAAATGCATTTAAGCATGGCACATCGGAGCAAATAGAAAAATCCTGGCTCAGTGTGGACATATCGGTCATGCATGGCACGCTGAAATGCAAGATTGCGAACAGCAAAAATGAATATGTATCACCAAGAGTTAATGGAATTGGCATCAATAATGTAAAAAAGCGGCTTGAGTTTATTTACCCCGGCAAATATGATTTGAAGATCAATGATGAAGGCGATTTTTTTGTTGTATCAATGATGTTGATCCTGGCCAATGAACAACCGGTAACCATTTATACACCTGAACGATTAGTCATCCCGAAAAAAACACTTCATGAAACTTCGCTGCCTGCTGATAGATGATGAACCTCCCGCACTAAAAGTGCTGGCTTCCTATATCTCCTCGATCAATGGCCTGGAGATTGCCGGTCAATGCAGGAATGCCATTGAAGCATTGACTGTTTTGCACCAGAAAACAGTTGACGTGATCTTTCTTGATATTAAAATGCCTCGTCTTCTTGGCACTGAGTTTTTAAAAAATTTATCACATCCTCCTAAAGTAATTTTTGTCACCGCATACAGGGAATATGCTGTTGATGGATTTGAGCTCGATGCCGTGGATTATCTTGTCAAACCGGTTTCGTTTGAGCGTTTTTTTAAAGCGATCACCAAACTAAATCGGCTGATGGGCAGAGAAGTTTCTTCTTTGATCACAAATGATACGTCCAATCCCGGGGCTTTTGTTTACCTGAAAGTTGACAGGGATATGAAAAAAGTTTTTGTGAATGATATCGTGTATATCGAAAGCTGGAAGGACTATATAAAAATTTTTCTTACCGATGGCAAAAGCTTGCTGGCGAAACAATCTATCAGTGCAATGGAGAATCTTTTATCGGACCATAAGTTTGTGAGGGTGCACCGTTCATTTATGGTCTCGTTAGATAAAATTTCCGGCTATAATGGTCTTTCGGTGCAGCTCAGCGAACTCGAGATCCCTATTGGGCGGTTGTATAAGCAGTCGGTAATGGAAAAACTTCAGCCGGAATGATTCCCGTCTATCCGGTGTCTTGTCTCATAACCACTACAAAAAATTTTATTTCACGCAAAGACGCGAAGGAGCAATCCCGATAGGTATCGGAACGCAAAGTTTTTCCTGGTGTCTGAATAATCTTTGTCCGCCCGGGCGGATAAAGTTTTTTTTTCATCGGTCTTCGGAGCAACGACCGGGAAATTGAAATGTATTTATTTATGCTTTACAACTTGCAATTGGAAAACATTATCTTTCTATACAAGACCTACGCAACGCTGATTGTTATACGCAATTCGACGGAGATGCTCAACTTAATTGTTGATTCTCGAACCTTATTTAATGTTTGCACCTTTCAACTGAACACGTAATTTTTTTAACTTATCATATACCTGGTTTAAACAATCAATTTAATACTGTTAATGGGAATTTATTGAGTAATTAAAACCTCATAAATTTTTCGAAGCTTATCATTTTAACTATCAAATTAGTTGGCATAGTATTTACCAATAGTGGTAGATTAAAATTACTTAATCTTTAAACTATTTAAAAAATGAACAACAGTAACATTAACAAAACGAAGCAGAATATACTTACAGGCATGTTTGCTGACAGGGACAGTACGGAAAAAGCTTATAATGCTCTGCAGGAAAGAGGCTATACCAACGATGAGATCAGTATGGTGATGTCCGATAAAACGAGAAAGGCACATTTTGCCGATGATGGTGACACAGAAATTGGTACTAAAGCTGCTGAAGGTGCGGGCAAAGGTTCTGCAATAGGTGGAACAATTGGTGCCATAGCAGGTGTTGTAGCAGCAATTGGTACCAGCATTGTTATACCAGGACTTGGACTTGTGATCGCTGGACCCATTGCCGCTGGGTTGGCAGGGGCAGGAGCTGGAGGAATCACTGGTGGTATCATTGGCGCATTAGTAGGTAGTGGAATTCCGGAAGCAAGAGCAAAACTTTACGAATCTGGTATAAAAAACGGAAACATTGTTTTAGGTGTTCATCCTAAAAACGATGAGGATAAAAGTTATATTGAAAATAACTGGAAGGATAACAGAGGTCAGGAAATAAACAATTAATCGGCGATCATAATATTTCTTAATAGGGTGTATTCAATACACCCTATTTTATTTTAATGACGATTCAAATCTTCCATTCGCACCGGGGTCTTACCGCATAGCCAGTACCGCCTATCGGCAGGCAGGCAAGATCATTGAATGAAGAATTAACTTTTTCTACAAAGTGGCAAGTTTTGTGTAACCCTTAAAAAAAGCCAGTTACTAGTAGAAACATATATACCTTACAGTAACTAATTTTAAAATCTACATAATGAATAAAAAAGGGCCAATTGTCATTATTGAAGACGATATTGACGACCAGGAGATATTGTCTGAGATCTTTAATGAACTTAATTACAACAATAAGCTTATTTTCTTTGGCGACAGTTTACAGGCTTTGGAATATCTAACCGATACAGACGTTGAACCTTTTCTCGTCCTTTCTGACATAAATATGCCGAAATTAAATGGAATGGAATTACGGGAAAAAATTCATAACAACGAAGATCTGAGATTAAAATCTATTCCTTATCTCTTCTTTTCTACGAGTGCCGAACAAAAACATGTGATTGACGCTTATTCAAGGTCCATTCAAGGGTTCTTTGTCAAACCCAATAGTTACGACAAATTGAAAAAGATCATCGTAAAGATTGTAGAATATTGGCAAGAATGCGAATCACCCAATTATATAAAAAATGCTCAACAATGAAGTTGGTCAGCTTACGATTTTACCTCAAAGCCAAGGTACAGTACAATTGAAAGGAGAGGGACGGTATCTTCTTCCATACCTCTTCGCAACAACAACTTAAAATGAACTAACTTTCTCTGCAAGACTTTCGCAAAATTGCTGGTTAGCGGTCATGTTTTGCGTTATGCCTGGGTTCAATCAGATAAAATAGTTAGAAAATGGAATTCAATCCAAACAACAATGTTATTAAACTTTGTATGGAAGGGATGGGCATGGAAGAAAAGGGTAAACCAGGAGAAGCAAGCAGACTATTTCTTCTTGCCTGGAACGAAGCGACAAATGACTTTGAAAAATTTACTGCTGCTTATTATGTGGCCCGGCACCAGGAAATCACTTCCGGTAAATTAAAATGGCTTGAAACAGCTTTGCAGTTTGCATTAGAAATAAATGACGACTCTGTTACAAGTGCTTTTCCTTCTCTATATTCAAACATTGCCAAATGCTATGAGGACTTAGGCGACCTTGATAGCGCAAAAAAGAATTATGAATTGGCAATCCCGTTTAAGGACAAACCGAATGATAAAGGACCCTTTTATCACGGGACAAAAGCAGATCTGCAGGTTGGCGATTTGCTGACAGCAGGCCGCGAATCGAATTATAAATCAGAATTCATAATGAACCACATTTATTTCACGGCCCTGCTTAATGGGGCGGGACTTGCTGCGGCATTAGCTAAAGGTGATGGACCTGAACGTGTGTATATCGTTGAACCTACAGGTAGTTTTGAAAATGATCCGAATGTTACAGACAAAAAATTCCCAGGCAATCCGACACGTTCATATCGCACCCAGGCACCATTAAAGATCATTGGCGAAGTAACAGATTGGGTAAGACAAACACCTGAGGAGCTTCAAAAATGGCGCGACAAGTTGGCCAATGTCAAAGGAGATATCATTAATTAATTTCCCTTCGCCGTGGATCTTGCCCCGCAACCAGTTAATTAATTGGCGTTATAGTACCGGAGTTTTGCCGATGTGCGGGAAATAATGGACACTGATAATAAATAAAAAATCATGAGAACCCTCCGTCCGACCAACTTCCTGACGAACGAATACAATAACAAAGCAAATGTTGGATAGATCCAGGGAGTTTAGTTACAATAATTGTGTTACTCTATCAGCATTTTTCTTCCATAGTTCTTCGCAACAAAAACCAAATTAATTATTAACTTTCTCTACAAGAACTTTTGTAGGATTAAGACAGTAACAAGACAAGACTGGCTGATAACTTTAAAAAATAATAATTATGGCAAAATCAAGAATGATCGTATTGATTCATGGAAATTTTGTGAACAACACTAGTTGGGCAGAATGGAAACAATATTATGAACAAAAAGGATATAAAGTTTATACACCCGCAAACCCAGGACATGAGGGTGACCCTGCTGAATTAAGAACCAGGGTTCATCCTGACCTTGTTAAAACGGGGTTTACCGATGTTATAAACAACATTGATAAATTAATAGAGACCTTACCTGAAAAACCCTTAATTATTGGTCACTCCATGGCAGGTATGGCAACGATGAAGCTGGTCGAAATGGGAAGAGCAGCGGCCGGAGTAAGTATTGATGGAGCTCCGCCAAAAAATGTTTTCCCGCCTTTTCAAACATTGAAAACCGTGTTACCAGCCTTTGGTTTTTTTTCTTTAAAAAAATATTATATGGGTAGCCGTAAATGGTACGATTATGCATTTTTTAATACCATACCCGGTTCAGAGAAAGAAAAAGCATTTGAAAAATTTGCTGTACCTGAAAGTTATAAGGTCAGTCGCCAATTAGTGTTGAATTCTTTTTCAAATATAGATTTCAAAAAACCTCATGTACCAATTTTGTTTATTGGCGGTGAGAACGATAATATTTTTCCACCCGGTCTGACACAAACAATTGCCGGAAAGTATAAGGATGCAAAAAGCCGGGTTGATGTAAAAATATTTGAGGGCAAAAGTCATTTCATTTGCGGAGAACCAGGCTGGGAAAAAGTTGCCGATCATATTCTGGATTGGTACGAGAATCTCTGATCACTAATAAAAGAACATGCATATGACAGTTAAATCCTGCATACCTGTAATTCCCAGCGCTGATCTCGAGAGGAGCCTGCGATTTTGGGTTAAGGCTCTTGGTCTGACCATGGACAAAGAGATGAGAAGAGAAAACAAATTGATCGGCTGCATGGTTCACAATGAGCATACTTGTTTCTGGCTTAACGAAAGGGAAGGCATATCGGTCACACCAGGCAACTATGAGGGCATTCGGCTTTACTGGACACCATCGGACATTCATGCAACAAGGGAACGTTTGAAACAATTGGGATTCGAAGTGTCAGCAATCGAAGAAAGGGAATATGGACAGACCGAGTTCTTCGTTACTGACGATGATGGTCATTCTCATTGTTTCGGAATTGCTACAAAGTCATAATAGAAAATCCTATGCCTGAGAAAATTAAAAACAAAAGACGAGAAAACTAATTGCTCACTTAATCCGATACCGTCTTTGATCACAGCTTTTATCCTTTTGGAAAAGTTTTAAATGTTTATTGTGCCACGGAAGAATTTTTTTATATGCGAGGTCTTTCTGCTATGTCTTCTTTTCACATCCTGTGTTCCTAACGCTCAACAAACAAACCCGGAAAAGGAGATCCCTTTGTCGTTATTAAAAGCCGACTTCAACATATTTCGTAAAACAGTTGAAGAAGCCCATCCCGGTATATACTGGTATGGCAGTAAAAAAGATATGGATGCATACTTCGACAGTGTATATGCTTCTATTGATAAGCCGGTGAATGATATTGATTTTTATAAATTGATGATGAACGTTGTCGCACAACTGCGTTGCATACACACCAGCATATCACTTTCGCAAGAAAGAGAACGTGCAGCGGCATCACACCTGAAGCTGCTGCCATTTGATGTCTTTATCGATAGCAATAAAGCGTATATATCGGAAACATTTGACAACGTATTGCCAAGGGGATTCGAAATTCAAACTATAAATGACTTGCCGGTTGATCAGATCGTGCAAAAAATGCTGGAGATCATTCCAACGGATGGATATAATATTACTAATAAGTACCAGTTGCTGAACCGAGGCATGTTCAGAAGAGCTTTTGCATTGCTTATGTCTTCATCCGATACATTTATCATCGAGGGCATAGATGGCAATCGCCATTTCCAAATTGTAAAAGTCCCAGCCATAGCACCCGACTTTAACCGACAACCAACTCCAGCAGAAAATCCCATCATCTGGCAACTGGAGGATAATGACTCGACAGGTATTCTTGGTCTTCGTTCATTCCAACTGAGTGCCGGTGAGTTTGCCCGGAGGATCGATTCATTTTTTACCCAGGTACATAACCGAGAAATCAACCGGTTGATCGTCGATCTGCGCAATAACGGTGGCGGTAATAATGTAAATGTATCCGAACTCTACTCTTACTTTGCGGATGGTCCATTCTATCATCTCCGTAAAAC
>DASUTO010000076.1:0-3955 GCA_036374555.1 Chitinophagaceae bacterium | reverse complement strand
ATTGTTGACGCTGCTGATCGGGATCCTTTCGAAATCTGCTTTACAACGAACCTGCTCGCCTACCTGTACCTGCTTACAATTTTTAACTTCGCACCCACCGTAGTAAATAATTTTTATACATACTTCATATTGGCCGGGATGATCGTATTCGTGTCTTACACCATATAAGCCTGTATAGTTTTCGGGATAGTTAATGCAAGTGTCTTTGCCATCACCAAATCTCCAGCAGATTGTTTTTGGCTTTTTATCCAGGCTATGGATGGGTAATGCTTTGAAATGAGCAACCAGCGGATCTGCAGTTGTATTTACAGGCAACTTTTCAAAATCCGCACGGCAGAATTCACCAATATTAACTCGTTTACACTTATATGATTCGCAACCGCCGAAGTAAATGATCTTAATACACACTTCATATTGGCCGGGCTCACGATAGGTATGTCTTACGAAATAGGAACCCGTATAGTTTTCCGGATAACTAATACAAGTGTCTTTGCCATCACCAAACCTCCAACATATCTGTTTTGGTTTCTTGTTGTTATTATGCCACGGTAAGGCTTTGTAAGTTACAGTGAGTGGGTTGTTGGATAACGAAATTGGCAGTTTTTCAAAATCAGCACGGCATTCATCTGGTCTTGTTATTACAATGGGTTTGCATTGGTAGGCCTCACATCCACCATAGTAAGTAATTTTTACACAAACTGTATAAGTGCCCGGTACATTATAACGATGACGAACTGTATAAGGGCCAGAAAAATTTTGTGCATATTCAATGCAGGTGTCTTTGCCGTCACCAAACTTCCAACAAATAACTTTTGGTAGCTTATTATTGTTATGTGAGGGGATGGCTTTGAAGCCTGCAACTAAAAGATCATTCGTGCTTGTGTCAGGAATTCTTTCAAAGTCGGCGCCGCATCTGTCAGGTTCATTTATTTGAACAGGTTTACACTTCGATGCTTCGCATCCACCATCATAAAGGATCTTTACACAAACGTCGTAAGTTCCTCGATGGTTGTATCTATGTGATACAAGATAAGACCCGGTATAACCCGTGCTATATTCAATACAAGTATCGCGGCCATCGCCAAATGTCCAGCAGATCTTTTTTGGTTTTTTGTTACCGTTGTGCCATGGCAATGCTTTGAATGTAACATGGAGAGGATTAATCGTTGGTGTCAATGCAAGCTTTTCAAAATCGGCCCGGCATGCATCCGGAATTGTAACATAAACTGCTTTGCATTTTGTTGCTTCGCAACCACCTTCATAAACAATTCTTACGCAAACTTCATAAACACCCGGTTGCTGGTAATGATGAACAACAGTATAAGGGCCGGGATTTGTGTTTGAATACTGAATACAGGTGTCCCGGCCATCGCCAAACTTCCAGCATATATAAACAGGTCTTTTCTGTTCGCTATGCCAGGTCTCCGCTATAAACTTTTTGCTTAGCGGTGAATTAGGCGTTGGGCTTTCTTCAAAATTTGCACGACATGTTTCCTCAGGAGAATTTACATCACTGGTCGGCTCATCAATGATGCCAACTGACGCAATGTTTATAGTTTCAGAAAATTGATCCCGGGGATTAATGCCTGGCTGACTGTTAGTTTTCGTTGCGACCAGGACAAAAAATAGTCCTGCCACAAGGGCGTAGAGTTTCCTCATAAAATGAGTTTTTTGGTGACACAATAGTTTTTCCGAAAGGGTCAGGAATACGCAGCCACTTTTTGTGACCGAAGACACATAATGTAGTTTAAGCAGTCAGTAAACTTTTTTTGAGAAGGAATAGATCTAGCTTACACTTTCTGATGATCAATAATGAATTGAATGATCTCTTCAAGAGGAGTATTAATACGGGAGATAGCATCGTTGATATCTTCACGGCTTACCTGGGCCGCGAAGGCTGGAGATCTCAATCTCTTTAATACACTCTTTATTTCTAATCCATCATATCGTGTGGGACGAATGAGTGCTGCGGCATGCACAAAGCCAGATAATTCATCAAAAGCGTAGATCATTTTATCCATTGTGTTATTGGGTTCTACGCCAAAATAGCCCGGGCCATGTGAGGCAATACAATGAATAACTTCAGGATCAATATTTCTTTTTTCTAATTCTTCAATGATAATTCTGCAATGATCATCCGGGTATTTATCCCAATCGGCATCATGTAATAAACCGGCAAGTTCCCATTTCAATGCAGTTTGTTCATCGGCATTTTCTCTTTCTATAGCCCAGGCTTTCATTACAGCAGCTACCTGTTTCATGTGCAGTCGAAGACGTTCATTCGGCACCCATTCATTTAACAAAGCATGTGCTTCTTCAATAGACAATAAGTTGCCCGCATTTGCAGGATCACCAAAACTGTTGCGGCCGAGTTTATGAGACATGAACAGAGATTTTAAGAATAGCAAGATAATAATTAATAGAAACTGTAAATCACCGGGTAAAAATGTTTGTTTACCGAAATTGACATTCTTGTAATGGCCAGCCTCAGTAATTTGCATTAAAATTAAACCATCGATAAATGTCATTAAAGATTACAGGTAAACCTCCTTTCGGAAAACATTTGGAGAAATTAAAGCAATCACCAAATTATAAAAAGAATGCTTTTCAGAATTTATCTGACACACCGATGATACCTGCTGATATTTCCTATTGGAAAATGACGAAAGAATTTTTCAAAAAAAATAAAGACAAGCAACCGCCTCGTTCGTTACCATCGGTAAAAACTGATCTCGCAAATTTAAATTCATCAAAACCAGTTATCGTTTGGTTTGGACATTCCTCTTATTTGATTCGCATTGAAAACAAAAATTTTCTTATTGATCCTGTTTTTAGTGGTACTGCATCGCCTTTATCTTTTATGATAAAAGCTTTTCCCGGTAGCAATATTTATAACCCGGAGGACATGCCAGCTATTGATTATCTCATTCTCACACATGATCATTATGATCATCTTGATTTTAAAACTGTAAGAAAGCTCAGGAATAAAGTAAACAACATTTATTGTTCATTAGGTGTTAGCTCACATTTAAAATACTGGGGCTTTGATATAAATAAGGTCACAGAAATGGATTGGTGGGAATCAAAGCTACTGGAGGAAAATATTTCATTGACAGCAGCACCGGCCCGTCATTTTTCAGGAAGAGGAATTAAACGTGGACAAACATTATGGTCTTCATTTATTTTAAAAACGAAAGAACACAATTTATATCTCGGCGGCGATTCAGGATATGATGCACATTTTAAAGAGATCGGTGATAAATACGGACAGTTTGATATCGCCATACTTGAAGCAGGACAATACAATACGATGTGGCCTCTCATACACATGATGCCGGAGGAAACCGTCCAGGCTGCAGTTGATCTGAAAGCTAAATCATTGCTCGCAGTGCACTGGGGTAAATTCTCCTTAGCAATGCATGCATGGGATGAACCTATTAAAAGAGTGATTGAAAAAGCATACTCCTTAAATATGAAAGTGCATACTCCAAAAATTGGACAGCCACTAAGTCTCGATGATAGTTTCCAATCTGAAAGCTGGTGGGAGATATAAACTACTAAGATTGAATTTTATATTCCTTAGTCAATGCATCAGCAGGTATTCTCAACATTTTACTGAAAAGACGAATCATTGTTAAAGAAAGAGGTTGCTTATAGTTAAGCACTTTACTGATAGTTCCTTTGTCACCGTATTCTTTTGCAAGATCTGAAGCAGTGTATCCAAAATCTTCCATCCTTACTTTAATCATTTCAATAGGGTCCACTTCCGGAACACTCCATTGTGTTTTTTCATATTGATTTATTAGAAAAGCAAGTAACAGTTTTTCTTTATGCTCATCTGTTCCCTTTACTGATTCATGGATTTGTTCGTAGCGGGTTGTGGCTTTTTCGTATTCATCTTTATTTTCTATTAAAAACCACTGTTTCATGTTATTTATTTAAATAGTTGCTGGAT
>DASUTO010000075.1:0-12194 GCA_036374555.1 Chitinophagaceae bacterium | reverse complement strand
ATTCGGCAAACCAACCGGTAACCGCAGTTATAACAGGGTTTAAAGCATTGCGCAGCGCATGTTTCCAGATCACTTTCATTTTACCCAATCCCTTTGCAAAAGCAGTGCGAATATAGTCCTGGCTCAAAACGTCAAGCATGGCGCTGCGAGTAAGTTGGGTAATGATCGCCAGCGGTCGAATGCCCAAAGTAAAAGCTGGTAGGATCAGATTGTGAAGCGTCCATTTTCTTTCGCCGGTTATTTCATCCACGTCAAACCAGTTTCCATTTATATGTAAGCCCGTCCAATCCGATAACAGGAATCCGAAAATATAGGCTATAATGATCCCCATAAAAAATGAAGGGGCCGATATGCCGACAATACTCGCAAAAACTGACGAGGTATCCACCCAGGAACCTTTTTTAACTGCAGCCAATACTCCTAATGGAATCCCAATTACAACTGCAATTAGCATGGCAGCAAAAGCAAGGATCAGCGTTCCGGGCAACGCTTCCGTCAAAACACTCCCAACTTCTTTCTTAGTTTGATATGATTTTCGCAGATAAGGGACTTTCAACCCTAGCTTATTATCGCCGCCAATAAAAATTCCTCTTAATTTTTTTTCCTTTATATCTTTTGATGAATGGATAGAGATTGGCGAAACATCATTTACATAATAAAAAAATTGTTTCCATTTTGGCTGATCAAGATATAGCTCTTTGCGGATGTTAGCCTGTGTCGCAGCATCGCCGGTCTGTCCCATTATAAGACGTGAAGGATCGCCAAAACCCTGGAAGAGAAAAAAAACAAGAATTACAACACCTGCTAAAACCAGCAGGCCATAAAGAAGTTTTTTGGTGACAAAGCTTAACAAGGTTCCTAATATCTGATTTCTAATCTTATCTACTCTATTATTTTCTTAAAGCTTTTAATGCTTCATCAAAATTAGCATAGCTCCATTTACCAGCTACAGTGCCCTGCTTCATATAATATAAAGTTGGATTAGCTCTTGCTGCTGTACGAATAGCAGTAAAATCACAGCTAAGCACTATAATGTCTTTAAAACCCATTTGTGAAAAAATAGTATTCGCTGAATCACGATTTGTGCTTACGAAATAAAAAGGTATTCCCATTTTGATCGCCTGGGAATGAACAGCAAGCAGGTCATCTTTCCAACCAGGGTTTTTCTCCGGCAAATTCGTGTTAAACAGTAACAAAGAATTGGGTTGCGATAAAATGACTTCTGTTGAATCATTAATTGTAGTATTACCCGAGGAATCGACACTGTTCGCACTGGTTAAAGAAAATCCTTTGATCGGGGGCTCATTATTCTTTCCTTTTCTAACCAGTTTATCATAGCGATTGATGAATTTGTAAAGCGAATCATTAAAATCATCAGGGAATTTATCGGCCGTGAATTCAACCTTCTGACCTTGCTTGTCATAAACAAAAGTCATAACGATACTATCCGGTACCGCATTTGCCGGCATCTTCATCTTTTCCGGAATACTGTTTCCTCTTTTGAATGGCAGGCAATCAACCGGTGGCAGATATCTTAGTGCATACCATTGCAAGCCAAAACTGAAGATCGTAACTAAAAACATTAAACCGGTATTCAATCGTGAAGTGAAAAGTGGTTTGATATGTCTTCTTGCGAATAGAATAATAAGAATTAATGCTGAAAGTAAAAGGTCTTTGTAAAAAGAATATTCAGGTGTGATTTTTATACAATCACCAAAGCAACCACAATTAGTTGGCCTTCCTGTTTTGTACGTATAGCCGGTAAGAATGGTGAAAAAGATCATTAATAACAATAGCAACCAGCTAAACAATTTCATTCGCCAGCCGAAAAGCAATGCAGCGCCGGCAATGATCTCAAAAGCATTCATTGTTACAGATAGAAACAATGTATGGTCGTTCAAAAAATGAAATAAATTCAACAAAGCATCTTTTAGAAAGAAATTGCTGGTAGCAAGATCGGTGCTCCACACCTCAAAATATTCTTCCATCTTGTAAGCAGTACCAAGCGGGTCGTTTGCTTTTACAAGACCGGAGAAAATAAAAACTACTCCAACAAAGATCCTGATGACGTTAATAGCTATTTTCATGTATTACTTTATAAAATATTCAATTTTAATGCTTCTGACTCCGAACTCCCAACTCTGAACTCTAAACTTTTTCCTCACTCATCAATATCAGTGCAAATACCGCATAGTTTACGATATCAAGATAGTTAGCATCAATACCTTCACTAATAATTGTTTTTCCTTCATTGACCAGGATCTGGCGAATGCGCTGCAATTTCATCAACATCAGATCTACAAAGCTTTCCTGGCTCATGCTGCGCCATGCTTCGCCATAATCATGATTCTTATCCTGCATTAATCTTTTTGCAATGCCAACTTTTTCATCAAACATCGGCGATATCCTTTCCACGGGCATTTCTTCCGGATCATTCTCTGTCAGGTCCAATTGGAAAAGACCGATAAGAGCATAATTTATGATTCCTTTGAATTCAGCAGAAATATCATCGGCTACTTTTTGTTTGCCTGTTTCCTGGATCGTTCGGATGCGCTGTGCTTTAATAAATATCTGGTCAACGATCGAAATTGTTCGCAGCACTCTCCATGCTGTTCCATAATCCATTGCTTTACGTAAAAAAATTTCTTTACAGGAACGGATCACTTCATCGTATTGCTTGTCGGTTGCGGTCATAGTTCGTGAATTGTCAATGGTGAATGGTGAATTGATTATTGCTAATTGCCAATTGCATATTGACCACTCACCTTCCCTATCTTTATCGCCAAAAATAACGAACAAAGATCGAATGTTTACATTGAATTGCAAAGGTCGCCTGTTGGTAATAGATAAGCCACTTGTGATGGGTATCATTAATGCTACTCCGGATTCATTTTATGGTGGTAGCAGGTTCCAGGGCGTTGATGAAATGGTGGCAAAAGCAGAAAAAATGCTGCATGATGGCGCAGATATTATTGACATTGGCGGACAAAGTACAAGACCCGGCAGCGAATTGATTGCTGCCGACGAAGAAATCGGAAGAGTTGTTCCTGCTATTGAAGCAATTGCAGATAAATTTCCCAAAGCATTTATTTCTATTGATACTTTTTATTCAAAAGTTGCACTAACCGCCGTTAACGCCGGGGCTACGATCGTTAATGATATCAGTGCCGGCAGCATGGATAGTAAAATGATCGAAACGGTTGCTGAATTAAAAGTGCCCTATATACTCATGCACATGAAAGGAACGCCGCAAACCATGCAGCAAAATGCCGTTTACGATAATGTGACCCGTGAAGTGCTTGATTTTTTTATTGCAAAAACAAATGAATTAAAAAATGCCGGCATCGTCGATATCATCATCGATCCCGGTTTTGGGTTTGCAAAAACGATCGATCAAAATTTTGAGCTGGTAAAAAATCTTTCGGTTTTTAAAATGCTTGGCAAAGCGATCATGTTTGCCATTTCAAGAAAATCCACCATTTATAAAACACTTGGTGTAAATACCGATGATGCATTGAACGGAACATCTGTTCTAAATACGATCGGCTTAATGAATGGCGCATCTATTCTCCGCGTTCATGATGTAAAAGAAGCAAAGCAAGCAGTTAAATTATTCTCCGCCACTTATAAATAAAAAACCTCTTTCCAATCATTGAAAAGAGGTCTTATTAATGATCACCAGCTATTAATTTGTCCCGGGAAGATTTTTTGCTGCAAGAGAATCGGTAACTCTTTTAGCAGCATCGGCTTGTTCCTGCGTATCACTGATATTTAATACCTCAACATCAAAGATAAGTGCCGCATATGGGCCAGCAGGTCCCTGCTGAGCTCCGTAAGCAAGCGTTCCTGGAATATATAACGTGCCTTTACCACCTTTATTAAATAATGCAAGACCATCATGCCATCCCTGTATAACATTCCCGGGTCCTAGCTGGAAAATATAGACTCCTGAATCAAACGGCTTGTCATCTTTTAAGGCTCTGCCGGCATATTTTACGGTTAAGAATTTCCCTAAAGCTGCCGGCTCGCCACTCCCCTTTTCATTAATTACTACATAAGTACCTTTTGGCGCCTTTACCGGCGTTATTTTTTTTGCAGCAAAATAATCCTGCATCTCCTTCTCTTCAATTACTTTTTGTTTGGCGTCTGCTTCTTGTGCTTCTTTTTGCTGGCGGGGTGTGTCTTTGGCGACTTCTGCCTCATAATCCTTTCTGGCTATACTGTCGACCCTAAAAACCTCAATTACTTTAATAAAAGTCTTTATATTATCCCCTTTTTTTGCAAATGGGATCTGCTGCTGCATCCCTTTTTTTAACAATGTATCAACGAGCTGGGTTGTTACCACGCTATCTCCTTTTTTTACTTGTGTAAATAACTCAAAGGGGCTATACGATCCAACAATCTGTGGTGATACAACAAAAAATTCAGGCATCTTTCCATGGCTATCATACAAAAGTGAATCGTTGATCTTATATACAACGTTATATTTCACTATATCATTAAACCCGGCAGCGGAATCTTTGCTCCCCCCGGAAAAGATCTTATATACCAACCCGCTTTTTGTCTTTTTGTAATCAGCGCTGCATGATAACATGACGATTGCCAGCACTGATGATACAACCATTGTAATTTTTGCTTTCATTTTTATTTTATTATTGAAGTAAATGTATACTCTCTTTCATAGCGATATGAAAATCCTTTACCGTTTCATCAAGTGATAAAGAGCTTCGGCCCCCGGATGCATTATAATGACCGCCTCCCTCAAAATATTTACGTGCAAAAGTATTGCAGTCAAAATCTCCTTTGCTTCGAAAACTCCATTTGCGTTCTTCATCCCTGTCGATCACTATTGCAACAAGTTTAATGCCTTTAATACTCTGTGGATAATTTACGAGACCTTCGGTGTCGCCGGTTTTCACCTGGAACCTTATAAGGTCTGATTTTGGAATAACAAGCAACACGGTATTGTATTCGTAAAAAACTTCCATCCTGTTTATCAATACATGACCAATAAAACGCATCCTGTTCTCCAAAAAATTATCAAAAAGCTCATTGTGCACATGCATGTGTTCAAGACCCCGTTCTTTCAGATCTGCAACAAGATTATGAACGGCCGCGGTTGTCGATGAGAAACGAAATGACCCCGTATCTGCCACCACACCTGCATAGATGCAATCGATCATTTCTTTTGTAAACTTATCGCTGTGACCAGAAGCATATACAAAATCGTAGATCATTTCACAGGTGCTTGACTTGCTTGTATCGCTTATACCCCATTCAAAACTTTTTTCATCCGGTTGTTGATGATGATCGATCAATATTCTCGGGCAAGTAACCTGTTCTAATTTTGCAGTCAAATTTTTTGTGCGATAAATAGCATTAAAATCCAGGCAAAAAACCCATTCAGCCTGGTCAAGTGTTTTTTCTGCTTTTTCCCTGAACATATCATAATCGATCACTTCATTGCAGCCGGGCATCCAATTGAGCCAACCGGCCCAATTAGTTGGTGAAATGATCTTGACGGTATGTCCAAATTGTTTTAAAAAATGTGAAAGAGCAAGTGATGCACCCATTGCATCAGCATCGGGTTTCTGATGAGGAACTATCACTATTCTTTTAGCCTGATGCAATAACGGAAAAATATCCTCTATGGGTTTCATAAACGGCTGCGAAGATAAGGGATTGTGCTGTGAGGTTCGAGATTCGAGGTTTGAGGTTTTCGGCCGGATTAAGTGATATGAGCTTTTTTACAAGAAACCTCAAACTTCAAACGATAAACTTCAAACTTTCACATACTTTTGCGGCGCAAAAAACAAAGTATATTATGAGCAATCGAACATTGACAATGATCAAACCCGACGCTATGAAAAAAGGCTATGCAGGTGCTATTCTTGACATGATGATCAAAGATGGCTTTCGTGTAATAGCGTTGAAACAACTCAAACTGACACCAGAAAAAGCCGGTGAATTTTACGCCGTGCATAAGGCAAGACCCTTCTATGGCGAACTGGTTGAGTTCATGAGCAGCGGTCCTATTATTGCTGCAATTTTGGAAAAAGAAAATGCCGTAGCTGATTTCAGAAAATTGATCGGCGCTACCGATCCTGCAAAAGCAGATGAAGGGACTATTCGTAAGAAATATGCAGCATCCGTTGGTGAAAATGCAGTGCATGGAAGCGACAGTGATGAGAATGCAAAAATTGAAGGCGACTTTTTCTTTTCGGCACTTGAAAGATTTTGATAAGAGTTATCTTTTTAAAAACCGTTCCGATAAATCGGGGCGGTTTTTCATTTTTGTAAAATGAATGTTTAAATTAGGGCACTCCAAAACCGCACCAATGAGATTACATAAAGCTTCTATCTTTATTTTTTTATTCTTTAAATGTTCTGTTTCTTATTCACAAATGGATTTTCCTGCATTTGGTTCATTTAGCGATGAAGAAAAAAAATTAAAGCAGTGTTCTTTTGACCCTGAAGCCGAGGCTGTAATTCTATTAGATAAAGCAGTGGTGTTACATGATGACAATTACCAAATGATCACCGATAGAAGAATAAGAATAAAAATACTAAACGAAAAAGGTATCGGCAGGGCCGATATTGTTATACCCTACTACACAAAAAATGATTTTGAAAATATAGTAAAGATCCAGGCTTATACATACAACTTCAATGAAACTGGTCAGCAAACTTCAATACAAGTTGATAAAAAATCAATTTATACTGAAAAGCAAAGTGTTTTTTATTCTCTTAAAAAATTTGCTATGCCTGCGGTAAAAGTCGGGAGCATCATTGAATATCATTATGTGAGTGTAATGAAACATTATGGCGGACTTGATGAATGGTTATTTCAATCAGACTTGCCTACAATGCAGAGCAGTTACTTGCTGGGAATTGTTCCAAACGCAGAGTTCACCTATACCATCCAGAAAAAACCAGATCTTCCCATTATTCAAAAGCCGATGCCATCGGAAGGAAGGGCTTATTTTGAAATGAACAATATTCCGGGATTAAGGATTGAACCGTATATGGATGCACAAAGAGACTATATACAAAAAGTAATATTTCAGTTATCTGGCTATACAAACCGGTTTGGGACTAAACAAGAAGTAAACACGACATGGAAATCATTGGCAAATGAATTGATGTCCCAAAAAGAATTCGGAGCTCAATTAGATAAAGATCTGAAAATTGATGAAATAGAATTAATAACAAAAACTGTAACAACTGATCTGGACAAACTAAAAGTAATTTATGACTACGTAAAAAGGAATATCGCCTGGAATGGTTATGATGGAAAATTTGCTATTGACGGGATCAAAGCCGTTTGGGACAGGAAAAAAGGTAGTGCCGGCGAGATAAATCTTTTATTAGTCAATCTCTTAACTACCGCGGGTATTGAAACTTATCCCGTGCTTGCTGCTGAAAGAGATTTCGGTAAAGTGGATGCCACGTTCCCATTCATTGAAAGTTTTAATAAAACCATCGCCTTTTCGATAGTAGATGGGAAACAATTTCTCCTTGATGCTACGCAGGATAATTGTCCTGCAGGACTTACTCCTTACCCGATACTTGGCACAACCGCTTTTATTGTAGACAAAAAGAAATTCAATCTTATTGAAATTGCATCAGGCAACAAAAGTTATAGGAATAAAATTTCGGTAACCGGGGTGATAGATTCAAAAGGAGTCATAACGGCAGAAGCAAATGTGAAAAGCTACGAGTATGCAAGACAGGAACGTCTTAATGCAGTAAACAGAGACAAAAGAAGATTTATAACAGAGAATTTTGAAAACCGTAATAATGGTCTTACAATTGACAGTTTCCTGGTGATTGCGCCTGAAAAGGATTCGATCCCCTTTGAACAGACAATAAGATATAAACAACTGTTAAGTGAAAGTGGCGGGTTTATTTTTCTTAATTCCAATTTATTTACCGGACTTGAAAAAAATCCCTTCATATCTTCTATCAGGTTCACCAATGTAAACTTTGGATATCCTTATGACATATTTTTAGAAGAATCCTTTAAACTGCCGCCGGGCACTAAGGTCGACTTGCCTGCAGACAAAAATCTACTATCAGATAATAATAAGATCCAGGTTGTTAAGCAAGTAAAATTAGAAAAAGATGAACTGAAAATTTTTGTTCGTTTTATTCAAACAACCACGCTGGTAAAAGCAGATAATTACATTGCCCTAAAAGAATTTTATAAAAAAATGGTCGACATGCTTAATGAACCCATCGTATTGAACCTGCCAAACTGAAATTATTTATTGATATAGAAATCAAAATACTTCAGGTGCTGTATCATGCCTCCTTCTTTATAAATCAGATCAGCATCTATTTTAAGATCATTACGACCGGCAGGAAGACTAAATTCCGAATAGGGAATAAAAACTGACATGTCATTATAATCCGTCTGCTCATAGGCAGGAGTAACTAATTTATAAGCAGCCAACTGCCCGGTCTTGCTTCTGTAAGTTGAATTATTGGATGTCAACCTTGTTCCATCTTTCTTTTCAAAATAAAAAGCAAGATAGCCTTCAATGTTTTTCATGCTGCTTACTGAAAATTTTGCATGGATCTTCATCCCCTTTTGGCTATTCTCATAGACATCAAAATCAACCCACAGATCTTTAAAAGTTGCAGTGATCTTGTTTCCCGGCGCACCACCAGCCGGTGTAGTTGTACTGCCGGGCTTGGTGTATTCAAAATAATGTTTTGTAAGTTTTGAGATCAGGCCCCCCGCTTTATAAATCAATTTTACATCCATGGCAAGATCATATTCTCCCGGATCGAGATCCAATTCACTGTATGGCATAAAAACATCCAGGTCATTATAGATAGCGGGGTCATATTGTGGTTTTATGCTGCGGTAGACAGCCACATAGCCATCGGTGCTATTGTATTTACTGTTTTTATCCATCAGCCATGTCGCATTTTCATCATCAGATTGAAAATAAATAGCGACGTAGGCATCCATGTCCTTCATCTCGTACGCCGTGAACTTGACATGAATCTTCATTCCTTTTATACCATTATCAAATACATCGTAATCTATCCATAGCTTATCGAATGCTGCACTCGGAGTAAAGGTCTTATTTGAATTATTTGCTGAAAGAAATAAAAATGAGCATAGAGAAAGAATGCTCATGGCGGAAATAAGCACTATCTTTTTCATTGTAGCTTGTTTTTAGAAAATGGTGATTGGTCTTTTAAAATTAAAAATTTTAAAAGAAAGAGAAAAAGATTTTTAAGCAAGACTACTGAGCGACCCCGGAAATATCATTACGGACGCCCAATGCAAAAAAGAGAGCTTTATTTTATTTAACTAAGGGCGATAATGTTTGGCAGTTGGACGAGGATCAATGAATCAATTTATATCACCCGTTCCATCTTCATCTTATATTTTACAGGTTTTACCGTATACCCTTCTTTGCGGAGTAGTTTTATAACTCCTTTTTCCCCGGCAAGATGTCCCGCTCCTACAGCAATCGTCAAACTTTTTTCCGTCATTAAAGTTTTTAATTTCTGTACCCAATTGCGATTGCGGTTATAGATCAAAATATCCTCATAATTGCCCAGGCCGCCATCATCTTCTTTTACATATTCACCAAGCTTTTCTATATCCTGCGACTTATAGGCTTCTATCATTTCTTCAAACTGTTTATCAGCCAGTGATTTTGATCCGCCATCGTTTATATATTTCAACAATTGCTCTGCCTGCAATTTATAGGGTATGCTATCAAATATTGAAGCCTGGTAACTCATCGTTTCAAGCCCTTCTACCCGCTTGTTGTTTTTCTTTGCTTGTTCCAATATCAGTTGCTCCATTGCTACTGACTCTTCACAGCCAATTCCTGATTCCATTAATAATGAAGACGCAAGCATTGGTTTATAAGTTTCCAGTTTGGAAAAAGGTAAGAGGCCGCTTTTGCTTTCCATAAACTCCTTTACTTTTTCATAATCTTCTTTGCTTAAGAGATCAGCCAGTGTAGTGTCATTACGCATTTTAAAATCTTTCAACGCTGTTATCATCTCCATCAGGTTATCCATATCCACTTCAAAATATACCCTGTCAGATCGTTGAATAGCTGCGATCAAACTATCGCCAAGCGAGGCATCGTCCTTACAGATCATATGAATAGTGCCATATAGATAGGAAGGTTTGGTTAATCCATTACCGCTTATTTCCCAAAGCAACGACTTTTCAAGGGGCTTTTTGTTCTGCGCATCTGCGTTTGCCGTAATTATACTTAGGGCAAAAAGCGGGAGCAGGTATTTAGTAAATGTTTTCATGTGCTATTTTAAACTTTTAATGATTGAGTTAATTCAGATACCACCGCTTCTTCCCCATACATCTGGTCTTTAAATTTCAATGACGGCGAAGGGATAAAATTACCGATACCAAGATCGTTCCATTTCGAATCCACTGCCATTATGGTAGCATCGTCTGCCACAATAATATTTGGCCAGTCACGATTAAAATCGTCAAACTCTTTTGTTTTGCGGGTGCCATCGAAGCCGATGCAGGCAGAATAGTTCGAGTTTTGAGGTTTGAGGTTTGAGGTTGGTTGCTTACTTATCTGGGAATCTCTTTTGGGATCAAGATTATTACAAAAACGCCATAAAGCAGTTGGCAGATCGTTAGCATCAACTGTATGCTCAACATAGAGTATCATCTTCACTCCTGCAATATCTTTTAAAGAACAAATTTGTTCGTGTAATTCTTTTATATGCCCTTTCCTGTTCTTTTTTACTGATAATATTAAGCAAGGTATCTGCTTTACAAGCAAGGATGAATTGACTGCTTCTACTTCATCAAATTTCTCCTTCAATAAGGAATCAATTTTTAATTGTTCATTATTAATTATTAATTCATAATTCTCATCGACCTCTTCGTCATGCTTGAAAGTTCCATCAATACACATCTTCCCGCCAAAACCCAACTTGCTGCAGCTATGATCAAGCACATCCATTGGGCCTTGTGAAAAATAAATATCTGTTGCCGGATTTATATTCTTAAACACATATTTAGCTAATTCTTCATAATCCTGGATTTTCATTTCACCATCCACTAATACCAATATTTTATTAAACATCATTTGCCCGGCGCCCCACATTGCATTCATTACTTTTTGCCCCTGCCCTGCATAATCTTTTTTAATTTTTGCGATCACCAGGTTATGAAACACTCCTTCCACCGGCATATCCATATCAACTATTTCCGGAATAAGAGTCATTTTTATCGGCGCTAAAAAAATCCTTTCTGTTGCTTTTCCTAACCAGGCATCTTCCTGTGGCGGAATGCCAACAATGGTAGCAGGATAAACAGGATTTTTTTTATGAGTAATAGCAGTGATATGAAATCGCGGATACCAATCGGGCAAAGAATAATAACCAGTGTGATCACCGAATGGTCCTTCCCATATCATTTCGTCACCTGGTTCCACGTAGCCTTCAATGATAAAATCGGCATCTGCAGGTACTTCAATTTCCGGTTGAGTGATGCATTTCACCAATTCCACTTTTTTCTTTCTTAAAAAACCTGCGAGCATATATTCATCCACATTCTCCGGCAGTGGCGCAGTTGCTGAATATGCATATACCGGATCACCGCCGAGTGCAACTGCCACCGGCATTCGTTTATTCAGTTTTTTATATTCATTAAAATGCTTGGCAGAAACTTTATGCTTATGCCAATGCATACCTGTAAGTGTTGGTTCATAAACCTGCATTCTGTACATCCCTACATTCCGGATCCCGGTATTCGGATCTTTTGTATGGATAACTGGTAATGTAACAAAGGGACCTCCATCTTTTGGCCAACAAGTAATAACAGGAAGTTTTGTGATATCAGGTTGACGCATCACTATTTCCTGGCACTCTCCTTTTCCACTTTTTACTGTCGGCATCCATGAGGCAAACTGGCTAAGCTTTGGAAGCATTTTTAATTTATCAAGTATTCTTTCTTTCGGTGCAGATAATAACTTAAATAAATTTTCTATCTCTTTGGCAACATCATCTAAATGCTGAACACCTAATGCAAGACACATTCTTTTTTCACTTCCATAGGCATTCATCAGCACAGGAAAATCATAGCCAGAGTTTTCAAATAACAAGGCCTTACCGCCGCCGGGTTGCTTGCTCATGCGGTCTGTGATCTCCGCCATCTCTAATTTGGGATCTACAAAAGT
>DASUTO010000074.1:0-19732 GCA_036374555.1 Chitinophagaceae bacterium | reverse complement strand
GTGAAGTTGGGTTACCATTCAGAATAAGAGTTTATGAAATAAAACAGGACGGATTGCCGGGTGAGGATTTGCTAAATGAAAATATTATAGTGACCAACTACAGAAAAGGTAGATGGAATACCGTTGATCTTTCTGCATTTAGGTTTGGCCAACTACCTGATTCAGGCTTTTTTGTAGCAATGGAATTGCTTTGTGATGATCTAGATAAGAAAAATGGGTTGTGTGTCGCCGGCACTGACGAAATAAAATCCGGGATTACTTATTTTAAAAACGGCACTTCCGAATGGAAGGATCTTAATGCCAATAATAAAAAGAGCAGACCTACAAATTTGCTTATAAAAGCTAAACTTGGATTTCCTGGCAAATAATTTTCCTGGTTTAAACTAAGTCGGCAGGTAAACAGTTTTATCCTGGATGATGTGATAAAGCTTAATAGTGAGTGCATGAAAGAGGATCTTAGCATTAGCATTACGTTCTATATAATAGGTGGCTCTGTCGAGTTCCTCAATGATCGCCTGCTGCTGACTGATATCGGCGAGACGATTAAGACGGTCAGCAAAATCTTTTTCATTATCGGGTAAGTGAATATTGCCGCCCATGATCTTTGATCGGATGGATTGCTCGAGCAAATGATTGAAATAGCGGAGAAACTGTTTTTGTTTTTCGCGGCCAAGACGGCTTGTTTCTTCCACCCATTTAGTTTGGGCGATCGGGCCGGTTTTAATTATTGAGTTTAGCCAGTCGCGGAGAATGCCCTGCCAGTCTTCTTCTGCATGTTGCAACAATTGCAATGCTTCACGATAATTGCCTTCGGCCGTGGCGGCAACCTGTCTTGCTTTTAAGGGATCGATCTTATTATCAATTAGTGCTGTTTCAATATCGGCTGTTTCAAGCATCGGGATTTTTATCATCTGGCAGCGGCTCACGATAGTTGGCAATAATAGCGTTTCATTTTCGGCTACCAATATAAATAAGGTATTAGACGGCGGTTCTTCGATAAGTTTTAGAAGTTTGTTTCCTTCAGCTCCCAAATATTCCGGCATCCACATGATGAGCACCTTGTATTCACTTTCAAAGCTTTTCAGGCTCAGCTTGTGAATGATATCATTACATTCATTTGCTGTTATGTTACCTTGCTTATTTTCTGCGCCAATGAATTGCAGCCAGTCATACACATTTCCGTAAGGATAATTATTTACAAACTCTCTCCATTCAGTAATGTAGTCAACGCTCAGCGGCGGCGTTCCTGATTTTTTTGTCACAACTGGATAACTGTAATGAATATCCGGATGAACGAGTTGATTTGCTTTGGTGCAGGAAGGGCAGATACCACAACTGTCGTTTAAAGTTTGAGGTTTGAGGTTTGAGGTTGTTGATTCTTCTCCAAAAAGCGAAGTGGTGGGATTTGGAATTTGCAATTTGGGATTTGCCTTTTCGCAAGTCAGGTATTGAGCTAACGCCAATGCAAGTGACAAAGCGCCGCTTCCTTCTTTACTTAAAAAAAGCAGTGCATGGCTGAGGCGGTTATGTTGAATCAGTTCAACTAATTGTTGTTTTACTTCCTGCTGTTTGATAATCTTGGAGAATTGCATTAGGACAAAGATAGGGCTGAGAAAATTCTTTTTTTTTATCTTTAAAATATGTTTAAGCCATTAACCTTTTCTTTTCTTGTTGTTTTCCTTTTTTCATGTTCAGGAGATAAAGGAACAAAGTTTTTTACGGAAGAAAAGTTATACGATGAAATTGGGGGTGGCTCGAGATTTTCTTACCTTGTTAAACTTTCTAATGATTCAGTTTACAATACAGCCCGAAATGGAATTAAGGTAAAAAGACCCAAAGAATTTGTGGGGAGCGAGATAGTTTGGGGGTTATTTTACGAAACAGTTCTTAAAAAAAGCCCAACAAAAGGAGCTTCATATTTTCTAATCAGAAATTATGATTCCAATAATCCTGAAATAGTTTTTGATGTTAATGGGAATGCTGACTTTTCTGATGATACTATTTTCAGGATTAGCCCTGATTCAACTTTCTTCGTTCAATATAAAAACCGACAGATAGCAGGAGGTGAAATTAAATCCAAATACATTTATCGTTTTGATTCAATACACCCGGCAGACTCACAAATTCATAGGATAATGACTTATGGTTTAGGTGTCGCTTTACCTTCTAATTACATAGTTTATTCAAAAAATCTTAATGTAAAAAAAGTGATTTTGCCTGATAGTAATGTTATTTCATTGAAAGACGTAGATGTCGACGGTTGCTTTTATGGCAAACTCGATAAAATCATTGCCGGCGATGTAACAAAAAGCCCTGGACTGTTAAAGCAGCGTTTAAAGTGCAAAAAAACGAATGCAGGCGAGGAACTAATATTTGATAACAATACTTATAAGGTCGAAAAGATTGATAAATACGGGCAGTACATTTACTTAACCACTTTGAATATAATTAGAGACAGCATTGAACAACTGCCTGATATCAGTTATGCAGATATTGAAGGCGGCAAGAACACATTGGCAGTTAAAAACGATAAAGAACTATCGGTTTTTTATATATGGGGCACATGGTGTATTGGTTGCCATTTTCAATCAAAAGAATTAGCAAGACTGATGAAAGAATATGATCACCGGGTTAATTTTTATACTCTGAATACAGGGGATAAAAAAGACAAAATGGTGACCTATGTGCAAAAGAATAATTATCCTTTTCAATTATACAGGATCAGCGCCAGCACAGCGGAAGGTGAGCTGTTTGCTGAAACTTTTCCGACGTTTATTATTTCGGATAGGGAAAAGAAAATATTATTGAGGACGTCATCAGTAATAGAAGTCGAGAATTATTTGAAAAATTAAAAAAGCGTTCCGGTTTCAGAACGCTTTTTATTGGTAGGACTTCTATTAATTCAAATACTTAGTTATTTCCTCGCTCATTGGGCTCACCTTGTTGTGGAACACGGCAACTAAATTTCCTTTTTCATCTAACAGGAATTTTGTGAAGTTCCAGTCAACAGGGTTTTGCAAATATCTTTTCCAGACAAGATCCTTTGAAGTAGTTCCTTTTTCAGCTTTAGCTAATTCCCTTGATTGTTCAACCAACCATTTATAAATGGGCGCCATATCGTCTCCTTTTACTGAAACCTTTTCTGCCATTGGAAAAGAAACACCGTAATTTTTTTTACAGAATTCTTGTATTTCTGTATTACTTCCGGGCTCCTGCTCACCAAAATTGTTTGCAGGGAACCCAACGATCACTAATTTGTCTTTATATTTTTCATATAATTTTTCCAGGTCAGCATATTGGGGTGTGTTACCACATTTTGAAGCCGTGTTGACGATCATTATTTTTTTGCCTTTGTAAGCAGAGAAATCGATCGGGCTTCCATCAAGGCCCGGCACCTTGAAATCGTAGATCGCGGGTCCTTCGAGTGAAACTGATAATATCAGGGCAAGCAAAAATATTTTCATGATTTCGTTTTTAGAGAATGTCAAAGTTAGTGAAAAGAGAATTCAATGGATTAAAGGTTTATAAGTTTCAGACCTAAAAGTTCACATGTTTGTAAATTTTTAAATTACATCATGAATTTCAAATAAGCGGGCATTGTGTGATGATGGCCTCCCCTAAAGGTGGAGGTCGGGAGGGGCTGGTCTGTGTTTTTATTGTCTTTCATAACTCCCCAGGTCAGGAGCAGGTCCGACAGGTCGTGGCTTACCATCCAAATCGATGGTGACACTGGCATTGGTTGCTTTGTTCTTTGCCGGAGATTCATCTTTTAGCCGAAAACTATAAAATCGTTTTGAAGTATTTATAGAATCAAATGCGGGATACTGATTATTGATTATCTGGTTAGAGGTGATATTGGCAGGAGGGTTTTGAACCTTCCAAAGATTATAATCAAAATTTACATTGAAAGTGGTGCTACCACTTTTTGCAACAACTACTTCGTCTTCCACCGTACCATCTTGTCCCCAAAAAATACAATTACGAAACAACGCTGAAAGATTTGCTGTGACGGGGTTATTATTTACAAGAATATAATTGCTTACAAAAAGAACCGGATCACGATGAAGAATGTAGCTATTAGAAAAACTTGCAACAGTGCAATGTATGAATTGGTAATCGCCACCTTTGGCAAGAATTACATTTTTGCCGCAATTACTTACCAAACAATTTCTTGCTCTTATGCTGCTATTGATAGCAATAATACCTGCATCATAAGCATTGTCAATGATGCATTCGTTTAAAGTCAATTTTGGATTTATTGAAGGATCCAGGACAGCCAAAGCCTGGTATGCATTTTTAATAACGGCATAATTAAACACATTATCCTTACTGGTAGCCCTGAAATAAATGCCGGGCCATCCACCGGGAAAATCATTATAAGGTTCATCAAGCCGATCACCACGGAATTGAACACGGTCAACTGTATCTTTTTCGCCATTTACTTCCAATGAGCCATCAACAAGAATTGGGGCATCTGCATGCACGTATATGCGGCAGCCTTTATTAATCGTTAGTTTTTTATTTGCATCAATTGTTAATGATCCGAGAATCACATAAGGAAGATCGTTATTCCATACTTCGTCGACAGTAATTTTTTTATCGCGGTAAAAATGGGCATTCTGTCCCCATGCTTCAAGATTTACCTGCTGGCTTGTACCATTATAATTTACTTGTATGCTATCCTTAACAATAAAAGGAATATTGGCAACACTTTGATTGATGCTTACAGAAACAAAAACGTAAACACTGTCGTTTGCTTCGATCTCGATATTTGAAACTTCAGGCCCGATAAATCCATCAGCATTTATTTTAAAATAAGAACTATTCCCGCCCATTAGTTTAATTGATGAAAGGCGAAGCTTCTGATCATTTTCATTTATTATTTTAAAAGACTGGGAGATAGAACCCGAAGTAGTAAAAACAGTATCAAATTTTAATTCTTCGGCTGAAAGAGAGACTTGCGCATCGGGACTTGTAATAAAAGATTCTTTCTTGCAGGCGTAAAAAAGGATAGCAATGGATATTGAAATAAACAGGAGGTTCTTCATTGACGTCAAAAGTAAAACGAAGTGTTGAAAGGAGGAAATGAAAGCTAATACTTTACAGGCGATAACGACAAAAAGCTCATTTCATGAAGGAACAATTATAGCAACTTTTCAAAACACCTCCTTATCTCCGTCGCTCTTCTAATTCTCTTAGCCATTTACCGCGAGGCAACACAAAGAGTAGCGACAGATATTTTTACATTTTCAGCCGTTAAAAGTTCACTCCCGCAAGCCTCTAAAGTAGCGCCGGTGGTAACAACATCATCAACCAGCAATAAATGTTTGTTTTGAATGGCTTGGGGATCTATTAGCTGAAATTTCCCCTCAATATTCTTCCATCTTTCAATCCTTCCTTTTTTGGTTTGCGTTTCGGTATGCTGTGGTCTTGCGATTACTTTATATAGAACCGGGAGTGACAAGACCTCTGCTATTCCTTCACAAAGTATCGTTGCCTGGTTATAGCCACGTCTTTTCTCTTTCGAAGGAAAAAGCGGCAAGGGTACTAATGCTTCTATTGCATTGAAACGGGCTGCATTTTTTAAAGCATTTCCCATTAATCTTCCTAATTGCAATCCAAGATCTTTATTGCCTCTATATTTTAATTGATGCATAAGATGCTGCACCAGTGATTCTTTGGTAAAATATAAATGAGCAGAAGCATTTATAATTGGCAATCTTCCCCAAAAATCTTTTTCAACGGGATTATTTGGATGAATTTCAAAATTTGTTTCAGGTAATGAGGAAAGACAACGAATACATAAACGACTTTCAATATTTAGCAGGTCAGTTCCGCATCCATCACAAACATGAGGAAAAACTACATGCAGCAGGGATTCTTTTATTTCTTTGAAGCGGATCATTCTTAAATGATCTATTAAGTTACTTAAAATAAGTATCTGTATAACTCTTCCACCTGGCCCATTGTCACAATTTCGATATTGAATTTTTGTTTAGCTAACCCTTTTTGATTGTATTTTGAAACAATGATCTTTTCAAATCCGAGTTTTTCTGCTTCTGCGATTCGTTGATCAATTCTGTTGACCGCTCTTATTTCCCCACTTAATCCAATTTCTCCGGCAAAGCAAATATGCGGTGGCAATGGCGTGTCTTCATATGAAGATAAAAGAGCGCATAAAACAGCCAGATCAATCGAAGGGTCTTCAATTTTTAATCCTCCGGCTATATTGATGAAAACATCTTTTACGCCAAAATGAAAGCCACCTCTTTTTTCCAGCACTGCTAATAATAATTGCAATCTTCGAAGATCAAATCCGCTAACTGTACGCTGAGGTGTTCCATAAACAGATTGTGTAACCAACGCTTGTATTTCTATTAATAAGGGTCGCATACCTTCAATGGTGGCAGCAATTGCAATTCCGCTTAGCTGATCTTCTTTTTGTGTAATTAAAATTTCACTCGGATTTGTAACTGCCCGCATTCCCGCATCAGTCATTTCATAAATACCAAGCTCCGATGTGCTGCCATAACGATTTTTCAATGTCCGTAAAATGCGATATGCATAATGGCGATCACCCTCAAATTGTAATACCGTGTCCACCATGTGCTCCAGGATTTTTGGTCCGGCAATAGCCCCTTCTTTAGTAATATGACCAATTAAAAAAACCGGCGTGTTTGTTTCTTTTGCAAAACGCTGGAATTCCGATGCACATTCACGTATTTGAGATATACTGCCTGGAGACGAATCGATATAAGGCGTTTGCAAAGTTTGAATTGAATCGATAATGACGATATCCGGCCTTAATTTTTTTATTTCCTGGAAAATGATCTGTGTGGATGTTTCAGTGAGTAAATAAAAATTCTCATTTGAA
This sequence comes from Chitinophagaceae bacterium, assembly GCA_036374555.1. Classification (GTDB taxonomy): domain Bacteria; phylum Bacteroidota; class Bacteroidia; order Chitinophagales; family Chitinophagaceae; genus VBAS01. Next base: position 12,858 of record DASUTO010000074.1, on the reverse strand, counting down.
ATATTTAACCGATCTGCACGCATTTTTATTTGCTGTTCACTTTCTTCACCACTTATATAAAGAACTATTCTATCAGACAGGTTTAAACCATTTTGTAAAAATAAAGTTGATTTGCCGATACCGGGTTCTCCTGCCACGAGTACAATGCTTCCACGTACAATTCCACCACCTAATACACGATTCAATTCATCATCTGTCGTCAACAGCCTTTTTTCTCCGGTATTTTTTATTTCGTTTAGTTGAATTGTCTTGTTTGTTCTTTCAGTGGTTTCATTATAATGTTCCCAGCCATTATTTTTTGCAGTTTCTTTTTGTGTTATTTCTTCCACAAAGCTGTTCCATTGATTGCATGATGGACATTGACCAAGCCATTTCACACTTTCATATCCGCAGTTCTGACAGAAAAAAGCTTTTTTAACTTTACTCATTAAATAAAGTTAGGGTTTCATCAACATCTGCATCTTGTTTTATAAAAGAGTAATTTTTGATAAAATATTATACCGTTGTGAGGGTTAATAGATGAAATGTAAAATAGAAATGATCCAGTAATTAAGAAGTATATAAAAGTAAAAAGGGCCAATCTTGTTGATTGACCCCCTTACTTACTAACCCATTAAATTCTGATACTAAGTTACAATTCTGACTCACATTTCAAAATAATTTTTTCTTCCTGTGTATAACTTTTGATTTAATTTGCGATGTTTAAAGACTTATTTAAGAGAGACGTCAAACTGTGTATAACCATATGTAATTCACATAATTACACAGATTTTATCTTTAAAATAAAAACGACTTTTACCTTATCGACACGATTCATTTATTTTATTTTAATGTCAAAAAGACTGTTACATATAGGATTGGGTTGCCTTTTTTTCACTTTAAAAAAATGGACCCAGCTTTGATATAATTTCCTTTAAAACAAATTAATATGACACCAGGAATTATGCTTGTCTCTTTGTTGTTTGTGGGTATCAGTTTAGTGGTTTCAATGATACTTAAGGGCAAGTTTTCAAAGTATAGCAAAATACCCCTTGCCAATGGCATGAGTGGCAAACAGGTAGCCGAAAAAATGTTAAGAGAAAATGGGATTTATGATGTGAAGGTTACGGCTTCCCAGGGTTTTTTGTCAGATCATTACAATCCGTTAAATAAAACTGTAAATCTTAGCCCGGAAGTTTTTGAGGGAACCAGTATCTCAGCTGCTGCAGTAGCTGCTCATGAATGCGGGCATGCGGTTCAGCATGCCAATTCTTATAGTTGGCTAATGATGAGGAGTCGTCTCGTGCCAGTTGTGCAGTTGACATCAAACCTTGTAAATATAGTTTTAATAATAGGAGTAATCATGGCAGCTTCAGGTAATACAACTTTGTTATTAATAGGTATTGCAATGATGGCTATAACTGTAATATTTACGCTGATCACCCTCCCTGTTGAGTTTGATGCCAGCAAAAGAGCACTTGCCTGGTTAGAAACAACCAACGTAACAAATAACGCAGAGTATCCAAAAGCCAAAGACGCATTAAAGTGGGCTGCGATGACCTATGTGGTAGCAGCACTTGCCGCTGTCGTTACCCTTGTACAATATATCATGATATTCCTTGGAAGTCGAGATCGCAGCTAAGAAATTGATCAAAGGCAATAGTTATTTTTTGAAGGCCGTGCAGCATGATGCACGGCTTTTTTGCCCTAAAAAAGTTGTCGAAATTATAGAATTACTATATTTGACTACCTCATTTCATTTACAAAACTAACCACACATGAGAAAACTATTGCTTTTAGTAATGGCTATCTTGCTCTATGCGGGTAATTTGATGGCCCAAAAAACAATTACAGGCAAGGTGAACGATCAAAAAGGAAATCCCTTACCTAATGTTTCGATAATAGTAAAAGGTACCACAACGGGTACAGTTACAAAGGAAGACGGAACATATTCATTGTTAATTCCTGCTACTGCAAAAACATTGGTTTTTTCTTCAATAAACATGGATCCTGTTGAAGTGGCTTTAAGTTCGAAAACAGTGTTCGATGTAATAATGTCTACCGATGAAAAATCTTTGACGGAGGTAATTGTAACTGGTTATTCCAAAGAAAGGCGTTCGCAATTTGTGGGATCCGCTACAACAATGAGCTCTAAAGTAGTTGAAACAGTACCAGTAGGCTCATTTGATCAGGCGTTACAGGGAAGAGCTCCGGGAGTTTTAGTGAATTCCGGGTCCGGTCAGCCCGGCGCTAGTGCCAATATAAATATCCGGGGTATCCACTCCATAACAGGTGCATTTGCACAGCCGCTTTATATTGTGGATGGCGTACCCATTCCGGCAGGTGACATGGCAACCATGAATGCCAATGATTTTGAATCGATCACTGTATTAAAAGACGCATCTGCCGCTGCTGTGTATGGTGCTCGCGGAGGACTGGGTGTAATAGTAATCACTACAAAAAGAGGAAAGGCCGGCCCAGCTAATTTTTCTTATCGCTCACAATATGGATTTACCAACCCGCCTCAGTGGAACAAGTTTGACATGATGAATACTAAAGAGATTTTAGCCTACGAGGAGAGGTTAAAAATACCAAGTACCCCAGGTTGGAATTATTCAAGAAACAATCCTACCTACCTTGGTTTGCCACCAACTTCACCGGCAAATAACCCTTATGCAGCCTCACAGGCCCGATATGATTTTTTGCTTGACAGTTTCAGTAAGATTGATAATCTAGGTTATTCCGACATGTTGTTCAGACAGGGTTTTTCTCAGAGTCATGAGATCAATGCAAGCGGCGGAAATGATAAAACAAAGTATTTTATGTCTGTCGGGTATTTTGATCAAAAAGGTACAGATCTTATTGCAGAACTGGAAAGATATACTACCAGGTTTAATCTGGATTTTGCGCATGAAAAATTGTCTATACAGTTCAATAATGCAATGGGATATTCCATCATGCATACTTCAGAAGGAGAGCAATTGGGAAACTCTCCAAGAAATTCCTTCCAGATTTCATGGCGGGCAAAACCATACGAAAACCCTTACCGGGCTGATGGCAGTTTGATCTATGGGACTAGCACCACATTGGCACAAAAGTATATCGGGAATGCTATTGAAGGAATGGAAAATTCTTTAGTGAGAAGGAACCAGATCAAGATCACCAGCGGTCTTAATATCGCTTTTAAATTATTCCCAACATTTGTAATCAGAAATGTTATGGGAATTGACGTTTCAGACAACAGGTGGCAGAGATTTGTTGATGCAGCTTCATATAGCGGAACCTTGCAGCCATTTCAGTCAGGGGTTAACTCCGAAGCTTATCTCCTTAACGCAAACCTGATCAATACGTTTAGCGGTGTTTATACAAAAAGGATCAATAATATTCATGAGGTAGAAGCTGGCGGATATTTTGAAATAGTAAGAGGTTATAATAAGGGACTTGGATTCACTCTATATAACCTGGATCCACGTCTTTCACAAACAGGACAGGGTACGGGCGTATTGCCAACGAACGGAGCAGCTACTTACCCGCAAAATGCAACCAGTGCAAAATCGGAGTTCGGTATCCGTTCTTTTTTTGGTACGGGCCGTTACTCGTTTAAAAATAAATATACGATCACAGCGAATGTCAGGCATGACGGTACGTCCAGAATCGCCAATGACGAAAATAAGAATATTACTACGTGGTCAACAGGAGTTTTATGGAATGCAATCAGTGAAGACTTTATTAAGGGAATTGGATTTCTGACTGATCTGAAAATCAGAGCTTCTTATGGTTCAGTTCCGAACATCGGCAGTATTTCTACAGGTAGCTTTGGTGCCGGCGGTGGACTGGTAAGTGTACCTAACTATTTGGGGCCTCAGGTGCCGGCCTATGGTAGCACAACTTATGCGGGTTCTTCCTTATCAGCACAGGCTCCCGTCTCTGCATATAATCCGAATTTAAAAATTGAAACTATCAGGAAGTTGAACATAGGAGCTGATTTTGCTGTATGGAGAAACAGGGCAAGGTTTACCATCGATTATTATAATGATAAAACTGAAGACCTATTCGTAAGCCTTGCGCTTCCAAGTATGTCTGGCTTTGGAAACAGTACTATCCCCATCAATGCAGGTATAATGCGCAACAGCGGTGTCGAAATGGTGTTGGCAGTTGATATCATCAAGCAAAATAATATGGATCTTACTTTGGGTATTAACCATGCTATTAATAAGAATTTGATTGAAGACCTGGGCCCCGTAAATGAAATTCCGCAGGGAACCTTTATCATCAGGGAAGGGCTTCCATATGGTTCACATTATACCCAGCATTATTTAGGAGCTGATCCGGGAACAGGCAGGCCAAGATTTGAAAAAGAGGATGGTACTGAAACTCTCGATCCCGGGCAGGCTGCATTGTTTGCCAAGTATGGTACATTCTTACCTAAACACGTCGGGGGGATTACTTTGGATTACCGTGTGGGAAATCTGACTATATCTGCATTATTCTCCTACCAGTTTGATGTTTCAAGATATAATAACATTGAAAACTGGGTGACAAGAGGTATTAACGGATATCATGGTGTAGTTAATGCATCAAAGAGATTATTGACACAGCAATGGCAAAAACCGGGTGATAATGTATTCTACCAGGCGCCTCAGTATGACAGGGGCTTTAATTCATCCGATATACAAGATGCAAAATTCTTGAGGTTCAGAAACCTAAATATTGCTTACAATATTCCGCAAATTAATGTTAAGGGTGTCAGGATCGTGAAGAGTGCGAGATTTTATGTGCAAATGCAGAATATTGCTATTTGGAGTCCATGGCGCGGACCAGATCCTGAGGATAATAATAATATCAGTTTGAATGAGTATCCAAATCCTAAAATGCTCGTAACAGGTCTTGATATTAATTTTTAATTCACCTATCAATTTCTATATATGAAATACATTAATAAATTATTATTTTTTTCTTTATTCCTGCTGACCCTTAGCGCCTGTAAAAAAGTAATTAATATACCTGAATCTGACCTAATCGAGGGGGAAACAGCCCTCAAAACCGTAGGTTACAATGAACAGGCCATTCTCGGCGCATATGCCGCCACTGGTATTGAAATGGCCATTTTATTAAATGCCACATTTGCGGATGAAGTAAAAGTTGCTGAGTTTTATAATGCCGGTACCACCCATGAGTGGCAATATGGATCCACCGACGTTGGTCTTCGTGACAATTATACAGCTACAACGCCGAATTACAGGGTCATTGACCGTGTGAACAGGGTATTGGAAGCGTTACCCGGGGCCGATTCAACCAAGATAGGTGACAATACCCTGCGCGTTAGATTGAAAGGTGAAGCTTTGTTCTTAAGGGCATTTTCCCATTTTGAATTGTACCGTTTCTATTGCGCTAATTATGATCCTGCCGGGCTTGCAATGCCCTATATGGAGTCTCCATCGATAGAACCACAGGCAAGAATAAAGATGGATGCCTATTTTGGAAAATTGTCCGCAGATGTAGCTGAAGCAAGAACATTATTGCCAAATAATCTCACTGATGTCAACCGTGCAACAAGGCTTGCCGCCATAGCATTACAGGCAAGGATAGCATTATATAAAAAAGACTGGGCTGCCGCAGAAGGATTCGCATCGGAATATATTGCCGGACTGCCTCTTGCCTCTATGGCAAATTTCCCTGGCATTTGGACAGATGCCAATACCAGTGAAGTAGCTTTCAGGTTAGTTAGAACTTCGTCATTTGGGGGCAGGATAGGAAGCTTATTTCGGGGCACATCGGCAAGCACAACAAATATTGGTACCGTAACCTGGAGACCTTCAGATGAATTGTGGGGTTCTTTTGACCAGGTAAATGACGTGAGGTTTGCAAGTTATTTTAAGGATGAACCATTACTGGCACCGGCAAGAGGAACAAGACTCATCTATAAATATGCGGGCACCACTTATGCTACACCGAATGAAAATGTAGCTAATGCTAAAGTTTATCGAACCGGTGAAATGTACCTTATCCGTGCAGAAGCAAGGGCAGAACTGAACAGATTCACTGGCGCCAATAGCGCAGAATCTGATATCAATGAATTGAGAACTGCAAGAATAGCTGGATACATGAATGTTGTTTTCGCGTCCAAGGCCGAGGCTATCGATGCAATTCTACTGGAGAGATTCAAAGAACTGGCTTATGAAGGACATCGTTTTTGGGATTTGAAAAGAAGAGGTCTTCCTGTTGAAAGATTGGCAACCGACGCTCCAACGGCAAATGCAGCCGTATTACCAGCAGGTAATTTCCGGTTTTTGCTTCCTATACCGCAACCGGAGATACTGGCAAACAAGTTAATGGAACAAAACCCCGGGTATAATTAATTTTATCGTGCAGGGTAATCAAAAAGGCTGTTCAATCGAATAGCCTTTTTGATCCGTGATATTCCTATAGTCTTATTTCATCATCATTCCGATCGTAAAATTTGAATTCGATAAGATGATAATTAGTATCAGCCCGGAGAGTAATTCTCTTTCTATATTTTCTTTTCCATTTTGAAAACTTTGACCAAAGCCATCCCTTGGTCAGGTAAGCATGGATGATCGGGTTAACAACAATGGTAAGATTGTTATGCTGGTGAGTAAATAAGTAATTTAAATTCTTTTCGATCTCATCTTCAAGGATGATGGTTGAAGAGATCTTACCTGTGCCACTGCAACTCGGACAGACTTCCTGCGTATTGATGTTCATCTCTGGTTTCATCCGCTGCCGGGTGATCTGCATCAATCCGAATTTCGAAATTGGCAACACAGCATGCTTGGCCCTATCCTGCATCATGAATCTTTCCATGGCTTCCATGAGCTTCTTCTTATTCTCAGGAAGCTTCATATCTATAAAATCAACAACAATTATTCCTCCAATGTCTCTTAGTCTTAATTGCCTTGCAATTTCGTCCGCAGCTTCAAGGTTTGTTTCCAGTGCATTTTGCTCCTGGTTATTACTTACACTTTTATACCCGCTGTTTACATCAATTACATGTAAGGCTTCTGTATGTTCAATAATAAGGTAGGCGCCACTATTCAGGTTCACAGTTTTGCCAAACGAAGCTTTTACCTGTTTTGTAATTCCAAACGAATCAAAAATGGGAGAACCATTTTGGTAGAAAGAAACGATGTCTGCCTTTTCCGGGGCAATTCGCTGAATATAAGATCTTGCATCCTGGAAAATATTGCGATCATTAACAACGATCTTATTGAAATCTTCATTTAATAAGTCACGTAAAATACTGGTAGTTTTCGTTTGCTCACTTAAAATTTTAGCAGGTGCAATAGCGCTTCTGAGATTTGTTTGAATTGTCTTCCATGTTTCTACCAGCTCCGTAAGATCTTCATGAAGCTCGGCTGTTTTCTTTCCTTCTGCGGCGGTTCTTACAATCACACCAAAATTTTTTGGCTTGATCGCTTCTACTATTTTTTGTAAACGTTTTCTTTCTTCTGAAGAATGAATTTTTCTTGAAACAGCAACAATATTGTTAAAAGGAGTAATGACGACAAACCGGCCCGGTAATGAGATCTCGCAACTTAATCTTGGTCCCTTAGCTGCGATCGGTTCTTTTAGGATCTGAACAAGAATATTTGGCTTGCCACCTAGCACTTCATTTATCTTTCCCGTTTTAATTATTTCAGGTTCATTTTCAAAATTCCCGAAATCAGCGATCTCTTTCAGGTTAATGGAATGTTGCGTAAACTTCAGTAAAGATTTCGCATACGGACTGAGATCCGTATAGTGGAGAAAAGCATCCTTTTCAAACCCGACATCTACGAATGCGGCATTCAGACCCGGGATCAGTTTTTTTACTTTTCCTAAGTACAGGTCGCCCACAGCAAAACGGGCATCGCTTTTTTCGTTATGAAGCTCTACCAGTTTTTTATCTTCAAGCAGGGCAATTTCGACACCCTGCGGCGCAGCATTTATGATCAGTTCTTTGTTCAAATCTTTATGGCGTTTACTCTGCCATTTGCCGGTAAATGATTACTGGTTGTGTTTAAACCGTGATAGATCCGTTTAATGGTTGGGTGTGGTGATTTGGGAGCAAATTGACGGGAAAAATGATCCGAAACGGCAGCAACCAGTTGACAAAGAAAGAACGGTATATAAAGTTTATAAGTATCGAGATCGCCTTTGATAAGGTACTGGCTACTTTTACAAACTTTATATACTTATTTATTCTTTTTCTTGTGACGATTCTTTCTCAGTCTTTTTTTACGCTTATGCGTCGCCATTTTATGGCGTTTTCTCTTTTTACCAGAAGGCATACTTCAGAATTTTTTTTAAATTAATTTATTAATAAGGTTATTTCTTTAATTCTTCTATTCGTTTTTCCAGGGCAGTTTTCATATTTGTGTTTGGGGCCAAGGGTAAAGCATTTGAATACCATTTAATGGCATTAGCCTTATCTGCTTTTCTTTCATAAACCTCAGCCATCATTAGGATGGCCTCGAGATTTTGGGGTTGAAGTGTAAGGACTTTTCCAAAACGATCAATGGCTCTCTCGTATTGTCCGGAAATAAGCGATCCGTGACCAAGTACCACCTGCGCAAATATGTTAGTGCTGTCTCTTTCAACTACTTGTCTCACTTTCAATATCCCTTCCATAGGATTATCGGCAAGGTTTCCGAAAATATAACAGGCGCCTAATCCAACAATTGTTGAATCATTTTTATCATTAATTCTCAAAGATCTTTCAAACAGGTCTTTTGCCTGCAAAGCTTTCCATTTTTTTAGCCGGTCATTTTCTTCATTCCTCAGGTTCTCTAAAAACAAATGGGCAGCAAAGGTGAGTGATTTTTCCGAATTTTCCAATCTTGCAGCCTCCGCTTCATACCAGGCGTAGGGTTCAAAGATCCTTGCTGAATCCTGCCAGAAATGTGCTAATTGGTGAAACACATCAAGCTTTTGTTTTTTTACATCGCCCCTGATCACGGATTGTTCAAGGTCATTCATCCACTGAATTTGAGCAGGGTTCAATGTTTCTTTTACATGAAATAGGATGGAATCAGTTGTTAACTCATTTGGAGTAATAGACTGAACAGTTTTTGTTATCTCACTTTTGCGAGGACCTGTTCTTCCAAAAAGGAATAATCCGGCAACTATCAATACACCAATAGCAATTGTAATCCACTGTGCTTTATTCACCAATAAAATTTAGGGCTGCAAGTTAACCGAACAGAGCGAGATTGTAGCTGATTAAATAGAAATTAGGCAAGATCAATTATCGTCATCTTCCCCCGGACCTTCATCTGGTTTTACAGTTACCAGTTTTTTAACTTCTGCAACGAATTCTTTAGCAGGTTTAAAAGCCGGGATATAATGTTCAGGAATATGTACTGCAATGTTCTTCTTGATGTTCCTTCCAATTTTGGCAGCTCTTTTTTTAGTTATAAAACTGCCGAAGCCACGGACATAAATATTTTCACCTGCGGCCAGAGTATCCTTCACCTCCTTGAACATAGTTTCAAGAGTAACAAGTACATCCACTTTGGGAATACCTGTTTTTTCAGATATCTTGTTTACGAGGTCAGCTTTTCTCATTTATTAAAATTTTAGCAGTTAATTTGCTCTAATGTAGGACAAAATATGGTGATTGTCAAAGGGATAGGCAATTTTTTTTTAACCAATGACTTTTAATAAAGAACTTTTATCAAAATTTCCGGCTTTATTGCTGCAATGGAACAGCCATAAGAATACCCGGAAAATGCCCTGGAAAGGTGAAAAAGATCCTTACAAAATTTGGTTAAGTGAGATCATACTTCAACAAACGAGAGTAGACCAGGGATGGAAGTACTATGAAAAGTTTATTGATGCATTCCCTGATATAAATAAGTTAGCCGCCACTAAAGATGAAAAGATCTATAAGCTCTGGGAGGGACTTGGTTATTATTCCCGCTGTAAAAATTTGATTGAAACAGCCCGGTTCATTTCAAAAAAATTAAATGGAAAATTTCCTGATAAGTTTGAAGAAATTCTTTCTTTGAAAGGAGTCGGGAATTATACGGCATCGGCTATCGCATCCTTTGCATATAATCTTCCTTATGCAGTTGTTGATGGAAATGTGTTTCGTGTGCTGTCAAGAGTTTTTGGTATTAAAAAGCCTATTGATAGTACGGAGGGAAAAAAGTTTTTTTCCCAATTAGCCTTTGAATTACTAGATAAAAAGCAACCTGGTATTTACAACCAGGCAGTGATGGATTTTGGCGCTGTCGTTTGCAAGCCACAAAATCCAATATGCAATAATTGTATTTTACGAGATCATTGTTGCGCATTTAAAAGTGGTCTTGTAAATAAGCTCCCGGTAAAGGAGAAAAAAATTAAGGTAACCACACGTTGGTTCAATTATCTCATGATTATGTATGATAAGAAGATCTATATACGCAAAAGAGCAGGAAACGATATTTGGAAAAACCTGCATGAGTTTGTATTAATTGAAACCACTGCTGATGCCTCTCCGAAAAGGCTTTTAGCAAAAGCAGAGAAAGAAAAAATTCTAAAAAGAGATTCTTACAAGATCCTATCAGTTTCCCCGGTTTATTCTCAACAACTATCACATCAAAAGATCATGGGCAGGTTCATTAAACTAGCTCTTAAAAAAGAATTTAATATACCAGGCTTTAAAGCAATTGATTTAAAACAACAGCCTCGATACGCTTTTCCCCGTTTCATCAATGCGTTTTTTGAAAAAAGGGACTCTTAATCAGCCTATAAAAAATTTCATATTTACCGATAAAAAAAATTAATTTTAAAGAGCATTGAACTCTATAGAAGATTTTTAATAACGAAAACTTATCACTATGAGAGGCGTAAACAGGGTCATGCTCATTGGCAATCTTGGAAAAGATCCCGACGTACAGGTATTGGAAGGCAATATCGCCGTAGCAAAATTTCCGCTCGCAACTACTGAAACTTTTAAGGACCGTGGAGGTAAACTGGTTTCGCAAACAGAATGGCATACTGTTGTTTTATGGCGAGGACTTGCTGAGCTGGCGCAAAAGTATCTTCATAAAGGAAGCCTTGTTTATATCGAAGGGCGCCTTCGTACCCGTAATTGGGATGATAAGGAAGGACATCGCAAGTTTGCCACTGAAGTGGTGGGCGACAATCTTATAATGCTCGATAAAAGAACAGATGGCGGCACGCATGCTGATAGCAGTCACGGTGAAAATTTGGGTAGCCACGAAGTTCCTCCTGCCGATAGCGAAGCCTCGCAGGATTTACCCTATTAATTAATCTACCTGAAAACTTTACTTTTGTAGCAATATCCGCAGGCAGGTAAGTACCTGCCTGCGTGGCTATGATTAATCACCAAAAACACTTGCTTTGGATTATCATTCGGTTATTACATCTTTTATTGATAATCTTCTTTTTACAATTCTTGCTGTTAAAGCCGATGGAACTATTATTCTCGGAGCTTTATTATTTGCATTGATGACATTGTCATTTTTTATTGCAGCTGGCGAAGTAGCATTATTCTCTTTGCATAGCAAAGACATTAATATGCTGAAAACAAAACAGCAATCTTCAGCACGGCGTATTGTTGACCTGCTCGAAGAGCCTAAAGAAGTTTATACTTCATTACTGATAGCAGGTACTTTTTTTAATATCTGTATTATCGTGCTTTCTAATTTTCTTATTAATGAATTATTTCATCTAGGAACTTTACTGGTTAGACTGGGCTCACTTGCCTATATAGCTGAATTAGTGATCAAGGTTTTTATGATCGCTTTCATCCTTGTATTTTTTTGTCGCATACTGCCAAAGGTTTGGGCTACCCAAAATAACCTGCGGGTTGCTTATGATTGTTCTTATGTTATCGAGGGAATCCATCTTTTACTGGTACGCATAAGCCGCAGAATGGTAGCAATTGCGGATGTGATCGGCAAAAGACTTGGCGCCACAAAAAGCCGAACTGCTAGTTTGCAGGAATTAGACGACGCAATTGATATTACAACTGATGAAGAAACTTCTGTTGAGGAAAAGAACATTTTAAAAGGGATTGTCAAATTCGGAAATATTTCGGTTAAACAAGTCATGCGTACCCGGCTTGACGTAAGCGGTATTGAATACGGCCTTCCTTTGCATGACCTGTTTAAAAAAGTGGAAGAGCTTCATTACTCACGATTACCGGTTTATAAAATAAGTCTTGATGAAGTGGTGGGTGTTCTCAATACAAAAGATCTGCAGGCACACTTGCAGCAACCGGAAGATTTTGACTGGCATGTTTTACTGCGACAGCCCTTTTTTGTGCCCGAAACTAAATTGATCGAAGACCTGCTCAAGGATTTTCAGAGCAAACGAATTCATTTCGCGGTTGTCGTTGATGAGTTTGGTGGCACCAGCGGTATTGTAACAATGGAGGATATTCTTGAGGAGATCATAGGAGAAATAAAAGATGAGTTTGATGAAGAAGAAGGCAACATCAGGAAGTTAGATGAGAGCAATTTCATTTTTGAAGGCAAAACAACTATAAATGATGCTTGTAAAGCAATGAAGATCCCTCAGGATACGTTTGATCTGGTGAAAGGAGATAGTGAATCAATGGCTGGTCTTGTGCTCGAGCTGTCAGGAGAATTTCCTGCAACCAACACGGTTGTGACTACTGGCGATTTCGAATTTACAGTACTGGAAGCCTATAAAAACAGGGTCATGGAAATTAAAGTCACTATTAAACGAAGTACAGATTAATGAAAACAGGTTGTTATTTTTTTCTCGCAACGATATTTTTTGTTTCAATTATATCCTGTAACACGAATTATACAGTTGATAAGAAAAGAGGATATTATAAAATTGATTTCCCGGAAAAACAATATAAACTATTTGACCAACCCGGTTATCCTTATTCATTTGAAT
>DASUTO010000073.1:0-2119 GCA_036374555.1 Chitinophagaceae bacterium | reverse complement strand
ATATACCTGATGCATTATATATTGAACTTGAAAGATCTTTCTAGTCTTTTCCTGATCTATTATTTTATCACAATAATTTATTGCTCCATTTTGTCAGTTGGTCTTTATATGGAAAGTAAAAGAAAAAGTAAACTGTATGAGCTCTTAATTACCCGTAAAGAGTTAATGCGCTTTTTTGCGGATGAAAAAAAACCGGCTGCACCAAAAGGAGCAACCGGTCAGTGGAAATTAAACTGATCCTTTAGAAACAATATTTTCCTTCACTTATCATTTTATCAGCTATTCTTCGTCTTGCATCTTTGGTGTTAAATGGTTCTGCTTTTGTAAATCGCTTCAATCCCATTAATATCATTCGCTGCTCATCACCCTCTGCAAATGAATTGATCGCATCTTTACCAAACTTATTTACATTATCAGCGGCGTCATATAAATAAGTACGCATAATGTCAATATGATTCGCACAGGCGGCTTCTCCTTTTTGATCAACCATCTTCAGTACTCTTAACAATACACTTTCTGCATTGAATGTTTCAATAGCCATATCAGCAAGATTCATCAATACTTCCTGTTCGTTTTCAATTTTCATCATCAGCTTTTGCACAGCTGCACCCGATGCCATTAAGATCGCTTTCTTAAGATTAGCAATTATTTTTTTCTCTTTTACAAATGTGCCTTCTTCTTCAGCGCCAAAATCAGGAATGCTCATTAATTCTTTTTGCACTGACATTGCCGGCCCCATCAGATCAAGTCTTCCCTGCATTGCTCTTTTCAGTGTCATATCAAGGGTGAGCAAGCGATTGATCTCGTTTGTGCCTTCATAAATTCTATTGATACGACTGTCACGATAAGCTCTTGAAATATTATACTCAGCGCTGAAACCATTACCACCATGAATCTGCACGCCTTCATCAACTACAAAATCCAGCACTTCGCTGCCAAAAACTTTTAACATGGCACATTCAATAGCATATTCTTCGGCTCCTCCCAGCAATGCTTCATTAAAAGGTTTGCCAGCAACTAGTAGTTCATGTTCTTTTCTGTCTATCCAATTTGCAGTACGATATAAGGCACTTTCCCCAACAAAAATTTTAATTGCCATCTCAGCGAGCTTATGTTTGATAGCGCCAAAATTTGCAATTGATTGTTTGAATTGCTCTCTGGTTTTTGCATACTGCACTGAATCCGTCGCAGCTCTTTTTGATCCTCCTAATGCAGCAGCTGCTAATTTCAAACGACCAATATTTAAAATATTGAAGGCGATTTTATGTCCCTTGCCAATTTCACCCAGTACATTTTCTACCGGCACTTTGCAATCCTGGAAATATAATTGAACAGTTGATGAACCTTTGATCCCCATCTTATGTTCTTCAGGCCCTTGAGTAAACCCTTCAGTTCCTCTTTCAATGATAAAACCTGTGAATTTATCGCCATCCACTTTTGCAAATACAGTATACACGTTGGCAAAGCCACCATTTGTTATCCAGCATTTCTGACCATTGAGCAAATAGTTTTTACCATCATCGCTAAGTTTCGCAGTGGTTTTTGCACCAAGTGCATCACTGCCGCTATTTGGCTCCGTTAATCCATAAGCTCCGGCCCATTCACCAGTTATTAGCTTAGGAATATATTTTTTCTTCTGTTCAGGAGTACCGAAATATAAGATTGGTAACGTACCAATTCCCGTATGTGCTGCAATCGCAACGGAAAAAGAATGACCCGCACCGAGATACTCATTCACAATGGTTGAGGTAACAAAATCTTTTCCTAAACCACCATACTCTTCCGGAAAAGAAGTTAACAACAATCCTTGCTCACCAGCTTTTGTAACAAGGCCTTTCATCAACCCGGGTTCTAATGCATCAATTCTATCTAGTATCGGGTAAACTTCTTTATCAAGAAACTGCTCACACATATCACGGATCATCAATTGTTCCTCTGAAAAATTTTCAGGAATGAACACATCAAATGGTGAAGATTCTTTTATAAGCCATTCGCCACCTTTTAACGCCGGTGATTGTTTTACTTCAGTGCTCATAGTATTAAGTTTAAAAGTTTAGAATAACATTTTTGTACCTAACTCCAGTACTACTATCATCTTCTGTTGCGTCGCACTCTTGTG
>DASUTO010000072.1:0-13548 GCA_036374555.1 Chitinophagaceae bacterium | reverse complement strand
AATATATCAGTAAAAATTGGTTAACAGGTGCTGTTTCCATAGTGATAAAAGATAACCAGGTCGTACAACATAAAGGATATGGATATGCAGATGTGGCAACAAAGAAACCAATGAGGAATGACGCTATCTTCCGCATCATGTCACAAACAAAGGCAATTACCAGTATCGGAATCATGATCCTATACGAACGAGGCAAACTATTGCTTGATCAACCTATCTCAGATTTTATTGCTGAATTTAAGAACCCGGTTGTACTGGATAAATTCAATGATGCAGATACAACTTACACTACCGTTCCTGCAAATAGTGAGATCACTTTTCGCCAGCTGCTTACACATACTTCGGGGCTTGATTATACAGATATAGGCAGTACAAAGGTTGCAGCTATCTATACAAAGCATCATATTCCATCCGGTCTTGGTTACTTTGGCGATAATCTTTTAGAAAGAATGAAAGTACTGGGCAAACTTCCCTTAAGCTTTCAACCAGGAACAAAATGGCAATACGGATTAAATACTGATTTGCTGGGATGTTTAATAGAAGTGATCAGCGGAATGAACCTGGAAGATTTTTTTAGAAAAAATATTTTTGAACCGTTAGGAATGAAAGATACCTATTTCAATGTGCCTGCATCTAAAGTTAATCGGTTGGCGACAGTTTATACGGAGGACTCTTTACACAATATTATTCCATGGAGTCATACATTTCGGCATATAGATCCGGATTACCCCATCATGAAAAAACAGTATTTCTCCGGAGGCGCTGGTCTTTCTTCTACGGCACTTGACTATGCCATTTTTATGCAGATGTTATTAAATGGTGGCAGGTATAATGGTCACCAAATATTATCAAAAAGAACAGTAGAAATAATAACCAGTGGCCAACTGAATCCCGGTATGCTGGGCGACGATAATATGGGACTGGGCTTTGGCATCACTTCTGAAAAATCTGCCGCTAAAGGACCCCGCAATGCAGGTTCATTTTCCTGGGGCGGATATTATGGCACTACTTATTGGGCCGATCCAAAAGCAAAACTTGTTTGTCTTTTTTTGACGCAACAGAACCCCAATAGTCATGGGGATATTGAAACTAAATTTGAAGTGATGGTTTATTCAAGTCTTAAATAAACTTATTATTTTTTTATTTGCAAGGAGCCGGAGGTGATTCAACTCCGCATGGTTTTTGCTGGGTAGAAAACCAATCAACCCACATTATTCCTCCACTTGTAAGAGTTAATCATAACCTTAAAACCTTCTGCTATGAGTACAGCTCAACCCAAAACTCAAAGCGTAATCAATGCTTTGATCTTAACTTTCATTACAAGTCTTTTAATTTTTTCCACATCAATTAAAGCGCAAACATATCCAGCAGGATTTCAACAGGTGCTTGTTGCAAATGGCATCAGCAATCCAACAGTTATGGCATTTGCTCCGGATGGTCGTTTGTTTGTTGCGCAGCAAACCGGTGCATTGCGAATAATTCAAAATGGTGTACTGCTTGCCACACCTGCTATTACACTTAGTGTAAATTCATCCGGTGAAAGAGGCTTACTTGGAATTGCTTTTGATCCAAATTTCACGAGTAATAATTTTATTTATCTCTATTACACACTTTCATCCGCAGCCAATAATCGTATCAGCCGATTTACGATGAGCGGTAATACAATTGTAGCAGGCAGTGAATCAGTAGTACTTAACCTTGATCCGTTAAGCAGCGCCACTAATCATAACGGAGGAACAATAGATTTTGGACCTGATGGAAAATTGTATGTCGGTGTTGGCGAAAATGCAAACACTGCGCATTCGCAAAACTTAGACACTTATCATGGAAAAATTTTGCGGATCAATGCTGATGGCAGCGTACCTGCAGGAAATCCATTTGCCGGCGGCACTGCACAACGTCAACGGGTTTGGGAATATGGAATGCGAAATCCTTATACGTTGTCAATTCAGCCGGGAACAGGTCGCATTTTCGTAAACGATGTTGGTCAAAATGCATGGGAAGAAGTTAAT
Source organism: Chitinophagaceae bacterium (assembly GCA_036374555.1). Lineage (GTDB taxonomy): Bacteria > Bacteroidota > Bacteroidia > Chitinophagales > Chitinophagaceae > VBAS01. The sequence goes on along the minus strand of DASUTO010000072.1, from coordinate 11,536 downwards.
GATTGTACAACCGGTGGCCTGAATTATGGTTGGCCAACTGCGGAAGGATTCAGCAGCAATCCTGCTTTTACAAATCCTGTTTATGCCTATGCACATGGTGGCGGAGTTGGTTTTGGATGTGCTATAACCGGCGGCACTTTCTTCAATCCAACTTCCACCAATTATCCTTCTCAATATACCGGCAGGTATTTCTTTTTAGATTTTTGTAATAACTGGATCGATATGCTTACTTTATCCGGTAGTACTGCAACAAGAACAAATTTTGCATCATCAATTGCCGGCAGTCCTGTAGGTATGGCCACCGGGCCTGATGGAAATCTTTATTTTCTCTCCAGGGCAAATAGTGCTGTATATAAAATTACTTTCACGGGCTCTACTGCTCCCATAATTACTACACAGCCACAAAGCATCAGTGTAGCTGAAGGAAGCCCTGCAAGTTTTACTGTTACGGCAAGCGGTTCACAACCCTTGAGTTATCAATGGAGAAAAAATACTGTGAACATAAGTGGCGCTACTAGTTCAACATATACCATTCCTTCTGTGACAACCGGTGACGCAGGAAATTATTCTGTAATTGTAAGTAATAGTGCGGGCAGTGCAACCAGTAATGATGCCGTATTAACTGTAACACCCGCTAATCAATTACCAACTGCAACAATAAATACACCGGGTGCCGGCGCAACTTATGCTGGCGGAGATGTGATCAATTTCTCAGGAGCGGGAACTGACCCCGAAGACGTGAATATTCCTGCTTCCGGATTTGAATGGTATGTAGATTTCCATCATGATACGCATACGCATCCCGGTCCTGAAGCGCCTGATGGTGTAACCAGCGGATCTTTTTCAATTCCTAATAGTGGTGAAACCGCTGCCAATGTTTTCTATCGTCTTTATCTTGTTGTTACAGATTCACAAGGCGGCAGGGATACAAGCTTCACTGATATTTTACCACGTACCTCCACAATAACATTAAACACCAATCCGCAAGGTTTGCAAGTAACACTGGATGGACAACCATTTACTGCACCATTAACTGTCACAAGTGTTGAAGGGATGTTACGTACCATTGGAGCACCTTCACCGCAGGGCATCTATACATTTAACAATTGGAGCCAGGGAGGAACCGCGACTCAAACATTTGCCACACCAGTTAATGACGTTACCTACACTGCTAATTTTGATGCTACCGGGACAATCATTACTCTTAACCCAATAGCAGACGCATATGTGAACGGTGGTAAGAATGCAAATACCAATTTCGGTTTGACTACCTCGCTTATCAATCAAACAAATTCATCGCCAAATAAAAGCTTTGAAACATTTTTGAAATTTGATATTTCAACTATCAGTACGAATGTATCTTCTGCTATTTTAAGAGTTAATGGAAGATTGAACAACACACAAACACCCTCCATCGCAGTAGAAGCACATAATGTAACAAATACTACATGGCTGGAGAATTCGATCACCTGGAATAATAAACCTGCTGCACAACCTGCCATTCTTGCTACCGCAAATGTTAACAGCACGGCGAGTCAATATTATCAATGGGATCTGACACCGCTTATTGCCAGTTTAAGAAGTGCCGGCATCAGTTCAGTTACAATAAAATTGGTCAACACCAATTCTACAAATAACCAGGTAATATTTAATTCAAAGGAAGCGGCATCAAACAGACCTGAATTAGTTATTACAGATGGAGGATCGGCACGTACAGCGTTGTTTACCAAAAATGAAATCCCAATAATTAAAATGGGTATCAGTGTTTATCCCAATCCTGTAAAAGATGTCTTAAGTATTCTTATCAATTCCGGATCTGCTACACTGAAACTTTATGATGCAAGCGGCAGACTTGTGAGACAACTACAGATCGCCGGCAAAACTGTACAACAATTACCAGTAGGCTATTTAAAAAATGGGTTGTATTTGTTAAAGATCGAAAACACAACAGGAGTGACAACAAAAAAAATAGTGATCCAGCATTAGAACTACAAAGGGGGCAGCCAAAACTGCCCCTTGCTTTTTGACGGGACAATGACTAAGAAAAATTTGACTTTCGGAAGGAAGATCGTACTTTAGATCTCCTCTTCAACCTCAATCTCCAATTCAACCGATCACCTTTCTTCATTTTTCATTTGGAATGAAATGTGGAGTTAAACTTTTTTGCAACATTTCAGACAGACGTTCGTCTGATCCATTATAAAAGTTAAACCATGAGAAAACTTAACATCATTTCATTACTGGTCATATCACTGATCGCCAATATTACTGCATGCTCACAAATATCTAATTCAGGCAAACAACAGCTTGCAACCAAAGTCGACAGTTTTGCCAACAAAATATTAGAAAGAATACCCGGGATCCCCGGCATGGCGATCGCCATCGTTGATGAGAACGGTCCATTTTTTATAAAAGGTTATGGCTGGGCCAATAAGGAAGCCGGTATTAAAGCAGATGAAAATACATTGTATTATATCGCTTCCTGTACCAAATCGTTTATGGGGCTAACTGCAGCATTACTTGATCGTGAAAAAAAGATCTTGCTGGACAGTTCTTTTAAAAAATATCTTGCAGGTATTCATTTCAAAAATGAAATCGGAGACAATGTTAGCAACCGCAACTTACTTACACATACCAGCGGACTTGAAAACAATCCTCTTGTCTTTCGCATGGCATTTAGCGGGGCTATTGAAAAAAATGAAATACTGAATTTATTAGGGAATGCTACTGTTGCCAAAAAACCATTCGGTGTTTTTGATTATGATAATCTTGGCTATAATATTTATGGATTAGAATTGCAGGAACACCTGCATTTGAAATGGCAGGATTTGCTGCAGGAAAAAATTTTTATTCCCCTGGGGATGAAACACACAACTGCTTATATGTCTGTTGCAGAAAAAAATAAATGGACGATCGCTGCGCCCTACGATGCATTCCAGGAAAAAGGCTTGACAAAATTGTCACTCACTAAAAAAGATAATACCATGCAATCGGCGGGCGGGATGGTCAGCACGGCTGCAGATCTTTCAAAATGGTTACAGGCGCAGATCAACCTTGGTAAAATAAATAATAAACAGGTCTTTCCTGCAGAAGTCGTAAAAGCTGCTCAAACCGGTAGTGCTGATTATGAAAAACAATCTTACCCATTTACTTCAGGTGGTAAATATGCACTCGGCTGGAATGTGAGCAATTACCAAAATGAAAATATCATTTATCATTTTGGTGGTTATCCCGGGTTTAAAGCACATACATCATTCATGCCTGGAAAAAAGATAGGGCTGATCATATTAACCAATGAAGCAAGTATAGGCGCTGCTGCGGGTGACATACTTGCAGCGTACATATATGACCGGGTAGTCGGTGTTGCCGGCGCAGAAGAACAACTTTCAAAAATGATCGGTGAACTGGAAAGCCGTTATTCAAAAAACCTGGAGTCTGTGCAGAAATCATTTGCGGATAGAGCAAAACGAACATCACAATTGACCTTGCCACTCGATTCATATGTGGGTAAATACCACCATGATTTGCTTGGCGATATTGACGTTAACATCGAGAATAATGCATTAGCTGTAAGCTTTGGAAACCTTCATGTTGTTTCCACTCCTTATACTCAAAAAGAAACTATACGTGTTGAATTGATCCCTGGCCAGGGTAAAGTGGTATCATTTAAACCCGATGATCAAAACAAAATCAACATCCTGACTTACGATAATAACGAATATAAAAAAGTAAAGTAATATTAACTTGATCATTACCTGATAAGCTACCCACATAATTGCTAAATCTTTTTTTCGATCCAATCCTTCGTAATAGTTGTAAGCAATTTTATAATATCCTGTTTGCCGGCCTTAAAACCATGATTGGCACCTTCTATTTTTATGAGCTCTGCAAGCGGAAGTGTGGTGGTTACTGATTCTATAAGGTTCCATGTGGCAAACTCATCTTTTGATCCTTGCAAAAACAACATCGGGATTTTTACGTCTTTTAGATGTGCTGCCCTTTCAATAGAAGGTTTACCCGGTGCATGCAGGGGAAAACCATAAAAAATGATTCCTTTTATTTTATCATTAGGATTTGCTGCCAGACATTGTGAGGTCATCCGTCCTCCAAAAGATTTTCCTGCAACAAAAAGCGGAAGCTTTGGAAATAATTTCTGCGCTTTCAAAATTGCCGCTTCAATTGTCTGATGTGCAACAGCGGGTGTATCGGGTCTTCCTTTTCTATTTTCAGTAAATGGAAAATTAAAACGTAATGTGGCAATGCCTTCTTCCGCAAGTGACTGAGCCAATGTGACCATGAAAGAGTGATGCATACCGGCACCTGCCCCGTGGGCAATCGTCATTATACATTTGCTTTTTTGCGGAACAATGGATTCGGCGGAAACAGTACCGATCGAAGGAGAAATTTTCACTGATAATGATCTTGTCTTCATCTTTTGTGGTTTAGCAATACCAAATTAAAATTTAAAACCTGAAATTTTAGAATCTCAGCATCTTGCTTTATTTTTTTATTCTTTGCTTCCATCTTATTTTCACCGAATGCACCCGCATATTCAAACATTGCTAAGATGTATCGGGCTTGAAGAAAGAGAACAAGTGCAGCGATTTAGCCTTGATCAGCAACATACATTAAAAAATTTGAAGGCAGAAGGCCTCGCGTTGCATCCGATCATTGTTACACGTAAAAATTTTGGCTATGCAGATTATCCCGAAATAAGTTTTAAGCTGAATTTTCCGCCGGAAGCCAATTTATTTAAAGATGGTGCTGCCATTGAATGCTTCCTTGAAGGTGAAGAACCAATAAAAGGAGTATTAATAAGCCTGGAGGGAAAGAATGGTGAGTTCCGATTATTTGCTCCCGACTTTCCTGATTGGATTGAAGACGATGGGGTAGGCATTAAACTTTCCCCTGATACCCGCACGACGAGCATCATGAAAAAAGTGCTGAATGAACTGGAGAATAATAAACCGTTATTCAGGTTATTTGAACAGTTACATAATGATACATCAACAATTTCTACCCCACATAAAATAAAAAATATTTCCCTCAACTTTCGCAACAAAGAATTGAACGAAAGCCAGCAGCAAGCCGTTTCTGCTGTCACCGAAAATGAACAAATAACTATTGTGCATGGTCCGCCGGGAACCGGGAAAACTACAACGCTGATCGAAGGCATTATCCAGTTGATCAATAATGGTGAAAAGATATTGGTATCAGCGCCAAGTAATACTGCTGTAGACAATATTGCCAAAGGTTTGCTACAACAAGGCGTGAAATTATTAAGAGTAGGTAATGCAAGCAAAGCAGATGAAATGATCTTTGCTCATACTCCTGAAGGGAGACTAAATAATAGCAAACAACAAAAAGAGATCAGGCAATTAAGACAAAGAGCCGAAGAGTTTCGCAGGATGGCGCTGAAATATAAACGAAGTTTTGGCAAAGCAGAAAGAGAGCAGCGCCAACTCCTGTTTAAAGAAGTAAAGAATATAAGAACTGAAATCAAGAAACTACAGGCTTACAATGAAGAAAAATTATTTGAAGAAGCGGATGTGATCGCTGGAACACCAATAGGAATATACGATGCAGGGGTCGGTCATCGTCATTTTCATACACTTGTTTTGGATGAAGCAGGTCAATGTATTGAACCATTGGCATGGTGCATATTTCCATTGGCGGAAAAGATCGTGTTAGCTGGAGATCATTGGCAACTACCGCCCACCGTATTAAGCTATGAAGCAGCACGTCTTGGCTTTAATCATTCGATCCTGGAAGTAGCGATCAAAACTGTTGATCCTGTTTTTTTGCTGAATACTCAATACAGGATGAAAGAAGTGATCGCTGGCTTCAGCAGTAATTATTTTTATAATAATCAGTTGCTAAGTCCTGAGCATTTACGCAATACAGGTAAACATATTAGTTTTATCGATACAGCTGGCTCGGGTTATCATGAAGAGCATGGCGCTGACGGGAGCAGCTTACAAAACAAAGGCGAGTTAGCTATCGTTCAAAAATTATTGGAGACAGAAGAGCTTGATCCATTAAGGACTGCTTTCATTTCTCCTTATGCAGGACAAGTGGCAGCAGCCAAAGAACTTTTGCCAAAACAACTACGCATCAGTACCATTGACAGTTTCCAGGGACAAGAAATGGAAAACATTATTATATCATTGGTACGCAGCAATGATGATGGTGATATCGGTTTCTTAAAAGATTATCGTCGTATGAATGTTGCTATCACCCGTGCAAAAGAGCGGCTCTTTGTTATTGGCGACAGCGCTACTATTGGTGCTGACGTTTTTTATAATGCATTTTTAACTTACATGGAAAAATATGGAGAGTATCGTACGGTTTGGGAGTTTGAGTTATAAAATAAAAGTTTAATTATATACAGATACGCCTCGATATAATTTTTATTGACATATGTACCCACCGTCTACCGCAAACAAGCTGCCTGTTGTAAATGAACTTTCATCGGACAATAAAAATGCAACTGATTGAGCGATCTCTTCAGGTTTGCCAATGCGCCCCATCGGTTGCACCCCATCTAATGACCTATATACTTCTTCGGCTGCTGTTCCTGTTTTCCCAACAAATTGTTCAACTGCCCGGTGAAGCAACGGTGTATTAATAGTGCCCGGACAAATGCAGTTCACTCTTATGTTATAAGGAGCATAATCAATGGCGGTACTTTTAGCAAGCTGGCCAATGGCGGCTTTGGTCATACCATACACAGAACTGCTCGCTTTACCTATAAACGTTTGATCTGAACCCATGAGTACAACACTCCCTTTTCGTTGTTGCATCATGATCGGTATTGTTTTCTTAAGCAGGTAAAAGACACCTAATATGTTGATGGCGACAATGGATTCAAGTTGCTCATAGGTTGTTTCTTCCAATGTTGCAAATAAATGGACCCCTGCATTGGCAAAAAGCATATCAATTTTCTGTTCCTTTTCAACAACCTGGTCGATAGCTGCATTGATATTTTCTTTTTTACTTACATCGCAAAAAATAAAATGAGGATCATCTTCGCCGGATTTATTGCGATCGAGATTATAAACGATAACGCCTTTACTGAGCAGTAGGTCTCTTGTTGCCTTACCAATACCTGTGCTGGCGCCTGTGATCACTGCTACTTTATTTTTCCATTCCATAAGATGGGGTTTATTCAAATAAAGTTAGCTAATGTTCATGTATTACGCCATGCACTTACATACCGGTAAAAATAAAGAACCAGGCGTTTAATATTATACTATGCATGCCCTGGATGCAATTAAGGGCGGCATTTATATCGGTCTTACTCTTCCCGAACCTGAAATATTTGTGTTGATCAGCGGGTTCCCATAATAATAAACTGAACCGCTGCCACTAATTGTTGCATCAAGTGATTGCGATACGTTTACCTTAATATCACCAGAGCCACTGATCGTTGTTTCTGCTTTTTCGGCAGCAACACCTTCCAATAATAATTTACCACTGCCACTAATTTTTAGTTCTTCGTTTTTAGTTGACCCAGCTAATACGTTGATATTTCCTGACCCGCTGATCGCCGCCTTTATTTTGTTGCCTATCGATACAGAAGGCACAGTAAGATTTCCGGTACCGCTTATACTCATGTCAAGGTCTGTTGCGCTGATATTCCCTGTTACCATGAGATCACCTGTACCATTTACATGAAAGTAGTTTGCAGTTGGAGCGCTGATAAAGACTGTGATCTCTTCATTTGATTTTACACGTACCCCATCTTTGATTTTCAGCAACAAGTGCCCGTTTGTTTTAGTAGCTTGTATTACATCGAGTATGTTCCTTTGTGCTGTTATTTCAACTTTATAAACAGGATCAATTTTATAATAGACCTTTCCTCCAATACTGGATGATACCCCCGAAAAATCTGTGACGTTACGGGTTTCTGTTTGCAGATCTCCTTCCCCTATTACTTTTTTGCAGGAAGGTGCTGTTAATAATGCTGCGGCTGCTGCTAACATAATAAATTGTTTTTTCATTTTTATTCGGTTTCTGTTTTTGGATAAATTTTAAAATTCTATTTTATAATTCAGGATGGGTATTAAACCCGTTTGATAACTCGTAACAATTTTATTTTTATCACTATCATACCATTGGCCAAATACATTCAAACGGTTGGTAACATTCTGAATGTCCAGTGATAGAGTGCTGGTAAAATTTTTCCTGTTCCACTTCATGCTGATCCCGATATCCGCACGGAAGTAAGTTGCATTTTGCAAAGTGTAGGCTTCTTTTTCTTTAAACACAGTATACCCCTGCTGTTGCGATGCATCAAAATCGATCGGCGTGGTGCGAAGACCTCCTGAATAAATTGTTTTCAGGTTCACACCAAAGATTTTTGATTTTCTCTCAATTATAAAATCTTTCCCTGTGATCAACGTAACAAGATAATTACCATTGAAACGGGTATTTCTTTCAACTCCGTCCTTAGCGGTGTACTTTGATTGATAGAACGAATTGTTCAGGGTGAGGTAAAAATTATCTTTTAGGTAACGCTCCAACGAAATTTCTACACCATAATTTTTTCCTTTGCCACCATTTTCCATTGGCTCAACTATGTATTCATTCAGAATATTCAGTGTTGACAACGAGCTGCTATCATATATGCTAACCGGCACATTGAATAATTGCTGGTAATACAATTCTGCTTTAGCTAATAAGTTTTTACTTAACCTGTAACTATATGAAAAAACATAATGATGCGATTTTGTGAGATCCAGGTTTTTGTTAGGCATCAAGATAGTTCCATCCGTCAATTTCTGTTCAGCAAAATATACACTCAACGTTTGCATCTGGCTGTGCAAGCCATACCCTACCGCAACACTACTCTTGTTATTAATATTCCATTTGGCAGAGAAACGTGGTTCAATTGACGACGTTCTATTATGAGCAAGGCGGAAATAATGCATGCCCGCATTCAGCGTGATATTATTAGATGGCTTATACTGCCATTGGGCAAATGCCTGCTGGGTGGATGTTTTTCCTGAAGAATTGAGGTCTTCTTCTAATGGATCACCTTCATGCTCACTGGTGAGCCTGTAAAAATTGTATTTGATCAAATCACCGATAACACCTGCACGAAGGTTCACCCGGTTACTGAATTTATAATTAAGTGTTGAATTAAAAATCAATTTATTAGTGTTATACTTATCAAAGTAGGTGCCTGTTGATGTATAATCATCTTCAGTATAATTTTCATCATACCCAACCTTGGTTTTTGAAATTCCAATACCTGATCTGATATTTAGTTTACTACCCGCCAGTATAGTATGCGTTATTCCTGTCATAGCGGTATTGGATAAAAATGTATATGAATACCTGTCACTTTTGCTTTCCCATTTTAATGAATCTATTTCTGCATTAAATTTCTGATCGCTCAAGCCGCCAAAGCCAAAAATTGTAAATGTGCCAAGCTTATTGGTGGGTAAATAAAAATTATAAGACAGATCCTGGAAATTAGTGGCGCCATCATCTGCTAAAACACCAACTTTCGAAAGCAATGCCAGTGTGGAGTAACGGTAATTAATAAGATAAGAACCTTTATATTTTTTTGAGAATGGCCCTTCCATGGCGACATTTAACCCAAGTACTCCTGCTTGTAATGTATATTCTCTCTTTTCATTATTACCTTTTCTCAACCTGAGATCAAATACTCCACTTAATGCATTCCCATACTCTGCAGCAAAAGCAGCAGTAACAAAATCTGAATTTGAAAGTAATTGTGAACTTAATATTGAAATTCCGCCACCACTGTTACCGGGTGTGCTGAAATGATTTGGATTAGGAATATCCATTCCTTCCATCCGCCATAGTAAACCAGTTGGTGAATTGCCACGGATAACAATACTGTTATTTCCATCATCTGCAGCGAACACACCTGCAAAACCTGTAGCCATGCGCAGCGGATCATTTACTGCAGCTGCATATTTTTGAGTTTCTTCCACCGTAAATGCTCTTGCACTTACTGCACTCATATCATTAAGTGGCTTATTTTTTTTGCTACCGGCTTTTATAACGACAGCAGCTTCGGTATGGATGATCGCTTCCAATGAAACATTAATAACTGTTTCTTTACCGGAATTAACCGCAATATTTTCCAATACTCCCTCTTTAAAGCCGGTATAAGAAATACTGATTCTGTATGAGCCAACAGGAATATCGCTGAAACGAAAAACGCCAGCATCATCAGTGACAACTGATTTACCAAGCGGATTGATCGTTACAGTTGCTCCGGCAAGCGGTTGTTGCAGCACCTGGTCTGTTACAGTTCCTCTAAATTGTTGTGAATACTGAGCCTGGGCTGAAATGAATAATAAGGATAAGGCGAACCCGAAAACAAATTTCATTTTCTTTTTCTTTAGCGGTTTTGATCAATAGTTTGAGAGTATAACAACTAAAGAAAGGCCTACCCCTATGCGTTAACATTTTTTTAGAAGAAATTAATACCTGCATTCCACCCAAACCATCCCGTTACCTTATTGCTGAATTTTGTGGTGTTATAGCCGGAAGGAGGAACCGGGAAACGGTAACCACTGAAACCAAAATTCTGGTCGGTGATGTAAACTGAATAAGACGGACCTGCAAATAAGGAAACATATTTTCCAAGCCTTACATTGAAGTTGAGATTGAACCTGTTTAAAAGATTAGTGTAATCCCAAGAACCGAGATAGAGATACTGACAACTCAATTCAGGATTGATAGATAATGTTTTCCTTTTGTTCAACGACAATTCGCTCCCCAAACCATAACCAAAAGAATAAACCTTGTTACTGTCGCTGGCATTCAATCCGGCCTGGAGTATGCTATATAATTTTGAATTCCCTGTTTTAAAGGCCGCATTAAAGTTTTGTATCTCATTAGCAGAAAAACTGAGTTTGTGATAACCCTTGATAATAATATTGATCAACCCGATACTGTATCCTGCCGATGTATCGGCAATATTGATAAGCCCGATCTGAACGCCTCTTAATTTTTTTGTATAATTAATAATACCGGCTATTTGTACCCCATTCATTTCCCTGTTGCTGATGTTCGATACACCTGCTATCTGTACTCCACTTACCTTTTCCTTTGAAAAATTTCCAACACCTGAAATCTGTACACCTTTTACGCTATCTGAAACATGATTATATATTCCTGCAACCTGGAAGCCGCTCATTTTTCCTGTTACAAAATTATTTATACCAGCTGCCTGCATGCCTTCCACGCTATCCTGCACAAGGTTATTGATCCCTGCAACCTGGAATCCCTTTACCTCTCCCCCTACTGAATTAAATAAACCGGCAGCCTGAAAATACTTTACTTCTTTTTTATCAATATTAAAAAGGCCTCCAATTTCAAGACCGTTTGTACCGGCCGTGTATCCACCAAATATGTTCAATGAAAAACTATTGACCACCTGTGAAGATAACTGCCCATGAGTGCTCAATCCCGGAACTACTGACACCTGGAAAGGACGGGTGGCAAAAAAGTTCTTTAAATTAAGACTTTGTATTTTTTGCTTACCGGAGAT
>DASUTO010000071.1:0-12082 GCA_036374555.1 Chitinophagaceae bacterium | reverse complement strand
CTCCGCAATTTGGAAGAAGTGATCATAGCAACGCTGGCTGACTATGGATTAAAAGGAGCGAGGTCGGCGGGTGAAACCGGGGTTTGGCTTGATCCTGATATTCCCGGTAGAGAACGAAAAATTTGTGCGATGGGTGTGCGGACCAGCCGATGGATCACTATGCACGGCTTCGCTTTTAATGTCAATACTGACCTTTCTTATTTCAATAACATCATTCCCTGCGGCATCCAGAATAAACAAGTAACCTCGCTTGAAAAAGAATTAGGCAGAAAAATAGATTTTCAAGAAGCAAAGGAAAGAGTAAAAAAGAATTTTGAAAAAGTGTTTGAAGTAGATATAATCTATGGTTAAATGATTTAATTGCTAAATTGTTTTTACCTCTAAATTGATTTTTACCTGCAATAACAATTTAACCATTTAGCAATTTGACAATGGATCAGAAATCCTTAGGAATAAAGAACCTGTTCTTCTCTATCAGTTTATCATCTTCATATAGTTCAGATTTAAACCATCCTGAGTGATAAAAATTAGATTTTTCAAGCATTAGTGAAGCCTCTTTGATATTCTTTAATTCAAAAAGAAAAGTATCGTCATCTTCATAAAACCTGATAGAGTATTTTTTATTGCCAAAATCTAATAACGAGATCCTGACCAGCCCATTTTTATTAGCAATGATCCGATATTGTGGGATGACAACATCAGGTTTATTTTTAGTTTTGACCGTACCATCTATTTTTCTGATCATGGAATCAGAAAACAGGTCTTGCTTACCGTTTCTATATCTTCTTAAAAGGATAAGTTCTTCCGTGGTCAAAGCACTATCTGGTAGATTTTGACTAATGATCTTTTCCACCACTCTCAGGTAGTTACTATCTCTATTTGCTTTGGAAGAGGTGTCAGAAAGCAGCGCTGTGCGTATGCTGTCGTTTGCCGGTCTTTTTGATTTAGAAAAAATAAAATTGGCGCCATCGACTAAAATATAAAGCCTGTAAAACATTTTGTCGTTCGGTGCCTTTGAATCAAGGTACCCGTTTTGCTTGTTATTGGGATCCGGTACGGTGATCAATGTTTTAAAATTGGAAAGACTATCTGTTGATCGCTGAATACTCAGTTGTTTCAATTGCGGGAACTTGTTATTCCAACTGATGACAACCCGATTGTTTCCTTTATTGACAACTGAAAAGGCAGGCAAAGAATCCTGTGCATAAGCAAATGCAGAAGTACATATCAAGAGGGACAGGACGATTTTTCGCATGGATATAGAACGTTAAAACAAAAATTTTCTTTTGGTCGACGCGACAAAGATAGGCATGCAAGTCGCAAAACTTAAAAGATTAACGAACCTTTTTCCAGAGAAGCATTTCCCTGCAGCCCTCCGCTATGGATCATGAGTATTTTACTTGCCTGCGGGAAGTGGTCTTTCTTTACCAGGTCGAGCAGGGCGTAAGCTAATTTCCCCGTGTATACAAAATCGGTGGGAATGTTTGTAAGCTTAAAAAAATCGTTCATCAGATCAATCAGGGCTTGATCATATTTTGCATATCCGCCAAAATGATAATCCAAAAATAACCTGGCATTATCCGGCCTATTTTCTTCTTCCCATCCCTTTAAAACTACAACGCCAAGAATAATTTGATCAGGTGAAGCTCCCTGCTTTAAACCCTTCAACATTGTTCCCGTGCCAACCGCGCATGCTATATGAGTATAATCCTTCCCATTTATATGCTGAAGGATTTCAGATGCGCCTTTTTCGCCTTCCTTACCAGCGCCCCCTTCAGGAATGATGTAATGATCAGGAAATTCTTTTTTGATCGATGCAAGAAATTCATTGCTGTTTTTTTGACTATATTTTTCCCTCGAAATAAATTTCAGATCCATTTCATAGTGAGCCGCTTCAAGTAAGGTGAACGAAAGCTGTGCAGGTTTTTCACCGCGAATGAGGCCGGTACATTTTATCTTTTCCAGGTAACAAGCGCAGGCAGTTGCTGCAATATGATTTGACCATGCACCACCAAATGTGATAATGCCTTTGTAATTACCGGCATTAAAATTGTCAAGATGATATTTTAGCTTAAACCATTTATTGCCTGAAATGACCGGGTGAATTTTGTCAAGACGCAATACATCAAGCTGAACATTTTTATTTTGTAAAAAAGGCGCATGTATTATATCAGTTGTTATTTTTTTAAGATCAGGAACTTCCATGCAATAAATATAAGCTGAGTAGGTAATTTATTTAATTTCGCAGGTCTCCGAATGGAGTCCTTTGGACTATAAAATTATATGATGAAACCAACATTAGTGATATTGGCAGCCGGGATGGCATCACGTTATGGAAGTATGAAACAAGTGGAAGGTTTTGGCCCATCAGGCGAAACGATCATGGATTATTCTATTTATGATGCTATTCGTTCGGGTTTTGGAAAAGTAGTATTTATTATTCGCAAGGAATTTGAAAAGAATTTTCGTGAGATAGTTGGAAAAGATATTGAAGGCAGAATTGAAATAGAATATGTTTTCCAGGAATTGAATAAATATGCAGAAGGCTTTGATATCCCAAAAGAAAGAACCAAGCCCTGGGGCACGGCCCATGCAGTTCTTTGTGCTGATGAAAAGGTAAAAGAACCTTTTGCAGTTATTAATGCAGATGATTTTTATGGGAAAGATGGTTTTGTGAAGGCGTATAATTTTTTGGCGAATGATTGCAATGAAAAAACATTTTCCATCATTGGCTATGAATTATTAAAAACGCTTTCAGAACACGGAACGGTGAATCGGGGTGTTTGTGAAGTGGACAACAAAGGCAATCTCGTTTCTGTTGTTGAAAGGCTGAATGTTTCGAAAGTGGGTGATAAGATCGTTTGTAACGATGAACATTCACCCAAAGAACTTCCGTTAAACACGCATGTTTCTATGAATTTCTGGTGTTTTCATCCATCTGTTTTTGATTACACAAAAAAAGTATTCAAAGAGTTTCTTAGAGAAAATGCTTCTAATCCCAAGGCTGAATTTTTTATTCCGATTGTAGCGGATAAATATATTAAGGATGGGGAAGGAGTAATAAAGGTGATCCCCACTTCTGCCAAATGGTTTGGCGTAACGTATAAAGAAGATGCGCCAATGGTAAGGGAGAGCTTAATGAAGCTGGTTAAGGCCGGTGAATATCCTAAAAGCCTTTGGGCAAAATAAAAAAGCTGCCGGAGCAGCTTTAATTATAATTTTTGCAAGAGGTTATTTATTTACCTTAACCATATAAACATAGTCTTCAATTTTTTTCACCTGGGATTTTCTGTCTGAATTTCTCATTGAAGAAGCTGATGAAACTCTTACACGATTAAATGAAGTGTCCTTTCTCTTTAATTCCTCTACTGCAGAATAAATATATTTTGAATGAATAGCGAAAGCAAAACCTTCAGCATTTGTTTGCCGGCCGTTTAATACACCAATTACTTCGCCATTATTGTTTAGTATTGGGCTGCCGCTATTGCCTCTGTTTGCAGCTATGTCGATTTGACAACTAAGAGAATCACCCTTAAAACCTGTTTTGGCACTCAAATATCCCTGACCGTATACAATTTCTTTTCTTGGGTATCCCAAAGTAAAAATTTGCTCAGCCAGGTCAGCTGATGATTTACTGATACCATAAGGCAACTGGTTAAGCGATTTATAATTTTCATCCTCAATTTTTAAAATCGCTATGTCTTTTGAAGCATCGGCAAAAACAACTTTTGCAGAATAGCTATTGCCTTTATTATTTTGAACCAAAACGAACCTCGCATCCTGTACCACATGTGCATTAGTTACGAGATAGCCTTTGGCATCAATCATAAAGCCAGTACCGCCAGTAGTATAAACAATATTAGGATCGGGAGCATTTATTTTCCTTTCCACTGAGATTATCTTCCTGTCATTGTCGTTTGTCTTCTTTTCTACATTATCGATCTTACGATTAAGTTCTTCTAATTCATCAACGGGCGTTTTTGGACTCAGTGACAATACCAGCATACTAATTGCAAGTGTTGTAATACCTGCAATCGAAGCTGCAATTGTTGCTACCCGCTTGTACTTTCTCCACATGTAAACAACTTTTGCTTTGCCTTTTAACCTGTCTGAATTGATCAACCCTTTTTCAGCAAGGTCAGTATGTACTTCGTTTAACGTGGATTTGAACTTACGCAATTCACCTACCTCGTTCATTTGATGAATAAACAAAGTGTGTTCAACTACCAGCTGATCAACTTCCGGATTGGTTTTACGCAACTGTTCAAAATGAACCCTTTCATCCGTTTTCATTTCACCGCGGATGTAGCGTTCAACAGCTTCCAATAATTGAATATCTTCCATCACTTACCGTTTTTATATTGAGCGAAAAATAATTTTTTCAATCTCATCAGGCATTTGTACTTCTGGTTCTTGGCATTGTCAGCATTTGTATATCCAAATTGGCTGGCGATGTCCTGCATATTCCTTTTTTGAATGTAAAACGCCTCGATCAAGCTTTTACAGGGTTCGCCTAAACTGCCGATCGCCTTTTCCATCATCACAAATTCCTGGTCCTTTTTCTCATATTCTTCCACATCTTCTTCTACCGGCACTGTGCCTACCATGCTTTCCACTTCGCTTGTATACCGGTTATACTGCTGCAATTTTTTTAGCCAGATCCGCCGGCATACCGAATAAACGTAGGTTTTTATCTGGCAATTAAGCTCAAAATTTCCCGACCTGGCCTTCTCTAACAATACGATCATGGCTTCCTGGAAAACATCCTTGGCCTCCTGGCCTGAACCGTTGTTATTGATTACCAGGCTTTGAACCATATTAAAGTTGTCCTTATAAATGGTTTCAACTGCCTTTTTATCCCCTAAAGCCAATCCTTTCAACAACTCTTTTTCTTTGATATCAGGGTTCACTCGTCTTGATTTAATACAATTATTTAGAATTAGTAACCCAAAGAAAACCAAAAAAATCTATTTCGGAGCGGGTTACCTTTTTATATATCGGGTATAAATGGCGAATTCTATTGTTTAAACAAAATCTAAAACAGAAAACATGAAAAAGCTTTTTATCGTATTGGCGATCGCAGCATTTGCTTCTTGCAATGATGACAAGACTACTGAATCAACAACTGAAACAACTGCTCCAGCTACAACTGAGACTGTTGCTCCAGCTACAACTGAAACAGTTGCTCCTGCATCAACTGATGCTCCAGCTACAACTACAACAGCAGCTCACTAAGATTTTCATATGGCAAGCAATCGTTAGAGGCCATCCCGATTCTTCGGGGTGGCATTTTTTTTACTCCAAAGGAGTCCGCCGGCAGGCGGACAAACAATCGTTCTGGTTTAATTATTTTAAATAAATGGCTTGCTTCTTAAATATGAATACTTATTTTTGAGATATGATGACAATTACAAAAGCATATCGTTGGTTTTATTTTTATTATTTCTTTAGCCAGAAGCCGGGATTGCTTTTGTTGAAAGCTTATTAAGTTTAAAGATCAAAATCAACATAAAGAGTCCCGGCAAACAGCCGGGACTTTTGTTTAGATATGAGTATAAGAGTTTCCATACAAGGCTATGAAGGCAGCTTTCACCAGGTAGCAGCTCAACAGTTTTTCGGAAAAGCTGTGCAAGTGCTGCCCTGTGCCACTTTCCGGGATGTAATAAAGATCGCTTCAAATAAGAAAGAAAGCGATGGCGGAGTAATGGCGATCGAGAATTCAATAGCCGGGAGTATTCTTGCCAATTACAATCTTCTTCAAAAATCCAATCTTAAAATAATCGGTGAGATCTATTTGCAGATCAGGCAAAATTTACTGGTAAATCCGGGAGTGAAGCTCGATGATATACGTGAAGTGCATTCGCATACGATGGCGCTGCAACAATGCTATGATTTTTTGGATAAGCATAAATGGAAATTGGTGGAGACTGAAGATACTGCCTTAAGTGCAAAGCATGTTCATCAGCATAAAAGCAAACATATCGCTGCAATTGCAAGCAAACTTGCTGCTGATCTTTTTCATTTAGATGTAATTGCTCCTGGGATTCAAACATTGAAAAATAATTATACAAGGTTTTTAGTATTGCAAAGACAAGATGTGGCACAGCCAGTAAATGATGCCAACAAGGCTTCGGTGAATTTTCATACAGATCATTCAAGAGGGAGTTTGGCAAAAGTGCTGACCAAAATTGCTGAAGGTGGAATTAATTTAAGCAAGCTTCAAAGTTTTCCAATCCCCGGCAGCGATTTTAAATACAGTTTTCATGCAGATATGGAGTTTGATTCGATCGATCAGTTTGAAACTGTGATCGACCAAATAAAGCCATTAACAGAAGAAGTGAAGATATATGGCGTTTATAAGAGGGGGTTGTGGAAATAGTAATTAAAAATTAATAATTAAGAATTAATAATTGCAATGATAGCAACGAGTAAAAGATTAGAAGGTATTGGAGAATATTATTTCTCGCAGAAGCTGAGAGAGATAGATGAACTGAATAAACAAGGAAAGAATATCATCAATCTTGGTATTGGAAGTCCTGATCAGCCACCGCACCCGGATGTAATTAAAGTCTTACAGGAAGAAAGTGCTAAACCAAATGTACATGCTTATCAATCATACAAAGGCTCCCCGATCTTGAGAAGGGCAATGAGTGATTGGTATAAGAAATGGTATAATGTTGATCTCAATCCTGATACAGAGATATTGCCATTGATTGGCAGTAAAGAAGGCATCATGCATATCTGCATGACCTATTTAAATAAAGGAGATGAAGTGTTGGTGCCAAATCCTGGTTATCCAACTTATAGAAGCGCCGTGATGCTGGCAGGCGGGAAATGCAAAGAGTATAAACTGAGAGAGAAAAATAATTATGAGCCTGACTTTGATAAAATTTCAAAAAAAGGCTTGAAGAAAGTAAAGTTGATGTTTGTGAACTATCCGCAAATGCCAACGGGACAATTGCCATCAACAGAATTATTTGAAAAGTTAGTTGCATTTGGGAAAGAAAACAATATCCTGATCATTCATGATAACCCGTATAGTTTTATTCTGAATGAGAATCCAATGAGTTTGTTAAGTGTTAAAGAGGCCAGGGATTGTGTTGTTGAATTGAACTCACTAAGTAAATCACAGAATATGGCTGGCTGGAGAATTGGTATGCTATGCGGAGCAAAAGAAAGAATAGAAGAAGTTCTCCGGTTTAAAAGTAATATGGATAGCGGAATGTTTCTCCCGGTTCAATTAGCTGCAGCAAAAGCGTTGAGCTTAGGAAAGGAATGGTATGAGGAAGTAAATAATGTATATAAAGTAAGAAGAGAAAAAGTTTTTGAATTGCTCGATCTGTTAGGTGCAAAGTATTCAAACAAGCAGGCAGGCTTGTTTGTGTGGGCAAAAATTCCGACGAAGTATAAAAGTGGATTTGAATTGAGTGATGATGTGTTATATAATTCAAATGTGTTTATCACCCCTGGGGGAATTTTTGGTGATGCAGGAGAAAAATATGTAAGAGTGAGTTTATGTGCACCTGTGGAGAGGTTCGAAGAAGCTAAACAAAGAATAATTAATAATTATTAATTAATAATTATTTCATGGAACGAAAAAGAATAGCAATAGTAGGTGTCGGTCTCATTGGGGGTTCATTAGGCCTTCAGCTAAATGAAAAAGGCCTTGCCAGTAAACTGATCGGGGTTGATTCGAATCGGGATCATCAGAAAAAAGCCCTGGAGCTGGGACTGGTGGATGAGATAATGGACCTTGACATTGCCATTGAGAATGCTGAGGTGGTTATCCTGGCAATACCCGTTGATGCAATGGTGAAGTTATTGCCGCAGGTTTTGGATAAACTTACCAACCAGGTATTGATTGACATGGGCTCTACCAAATCTGAAATGATGACTATTGCAAATGGTCATCCGAAACGGGGAAGATATGTAGCAACACATCCAATGTGGGGAACAGAATACAGCGGTCCGCAAGCTGCGGTACACGGCGCATTCGAAAACACCGCGGTAATAATATGCAATGCTAATGAAAGCGATAAAGACGCATTAGAATGGACAAAAAATATGTACAAAAAAATAGGAATGCATTTACTCGAAATGGATTCTGTTGCTCATGATCTGCATGCGGCCTATGTAAGTCATATTTCACACATCACATCATTTGCTTTGGCAAATACTGTTTTGGAAAAAGAAAAAGAAGATGATGCAATTTTTGAATTGGCCTCTGCAGGTTTTGCGAGTACCGTGCGGTTAGCCAAGAGCAACCCTTCTATGTGGGTACCCATCTTTATGCAGAACCGGGAAAATGTATTGGATGTTTTGAATGAACATATTTCTCAGTTGAGAAAATTTAAGAGTTGTTTGGAGAAAGAGAATTGGGAATATCTAAAAGAACTTATAGAAGGAGCAAATAAGATTAAAAGAATAATAAAATAGTCAGAAACTGTGATTAATATGATGAATGAGATGCATGGGAATAAAATCCGATGTATCCAATGAATCTCATAAATCACAGTTCAGACGAAAGATGACAACAAAATAAATAACAACCTCCTCATACTCCCCTTAGGGGCTGGGGGTTTAACTTTACAAACTATATTACAATGCAAACAATCGAACAAACAATGAAAGAAACAGCAGGGAAAGCATGGGCCAAACGACCGCTGATCATCAGCGGGCCATGCAGCGCTGAAACTGAAGAACAAGTGTTGCAAACGGCACAGCGACTTGCAGCCACCGGCAAAGTGGATATGCTCCGTGCCGGCATCTGGAAACCGCGGACAAAGCCCGGCATGTTTGAAGGCATCGGTGCAAAAGGATTGCCATGGCTCTTGCAGGCAAAAAAGCTGACCGGCTTGCCAACAACTGTGGAAGTGGCCACCGGCAAACAGGTGCATGATGCATTGACGTTTGATGTGGATGTATTGTGGATCGGTGCGAGAACGACGGTGAATCCTTTTAGTGTGCAGGAAGTGGCCGATGCATTGCGTGGCGTGGATGTACCGGTGCTGATCAAGAACCCGATCAATCCTGATCTTGAACTTTGGAGCGGCGCTGTTGAACGTGTTGCCCGTTCGGGTATAAAAAATATCGGGCTGATCCATCGCGGATTTTCCTCTTATGGAAATACGGAGTATCGTAATGCGCCGATGTGGCATTTGGCGATCGAGATGAAACGCCGCAATCCTGAGCTGCTGATCATTAATGATCCTTCACATATCTGCGGTCGTCGTGATATTCTGATGGATGTGGCACAAAAAGCGATCGATCTTGATTTTGATGGTTTGATGATCGAAAGTCATATCGATCCTGATAATGCTTGGAGTGATGCAAAGCAACAAGTGACGCCGGAGAAACTGGCGGAGATGCTGGATGCAATTAAATGGCGCTATGAGACTGCTGATGAAAAAGAATTTATCACTGCATTAGAAAAACTTCGTGAACAGATCAATCATTTGGATGATGAATTGATACAATTGCTTGGTCAGCGGATGAAAATCGCCGATAAGATCGGTGAGTACAAAAAGAATAATAATGTAACGATCTTACAAACCAGTCGCTGGAACCAGATACTGGAGAAAGCTTATGCAAAAGGTGATGCATTGGGATTAAGCAAAGAGTTTATCACGAAGTATTTTGATGCGGTGCATATGGAAAGTATTAATCATCAGAATAAGATCATGAATTCGTAGACCGGCCCCCTGTCTCAGCCGCGGCGGAGGAACTTAGAATAAAGAAACTTTTCTTGCTTGGAATTGTAATGCAGATGAAATGGAAGATATGGAGCCTGGCGTATTACCGAAGCACCGCTCCCTTCCTTTTGGGAAGGGAGATGGAGGGATAGGCCTTAGTGATGAGTTTATGTTACCAACATCAGTTCCTTGATTGAGCTTTTGTTGCGTCGTCCCGATAGCTATCGGGATACGTTTGGTAATTCTATTCAGCAGGCCTCATCCTCCGTCTCCTTCCCGGTAGGAGAAGGAGCGGTCGATAAATCCAAACATCAGTTCTTCCACATCAACTTTTGTTCATCGTTGATTGGAAAGTTGCTGATTGAAAATTAAAATTTGAGATCTGGCAGGAGAGAGATAGGAGGGTGAGGTAAAAAAGACAAAATGAAGAAACAAACTTATAAATTTTCAAATAGCTCGGTTGATTATTACCTGGCCGGTGGCATTTCTCATTTGAAAGAAATGGTAGATAAGAATAATGCTATAATAATTACTGATGAGAATGTTTATAATGCCCATACAAAAAGATTTAAGAACTGGAACTGCATGGTGCTGAAACCAGGAGAAGAATTTAAAGTACAGTCAACAATAGATGAAGTGATAGATCAGTTGATAGAAATGGAAGCAGACCGTAAAACGACTTTGGTTGGAGTCGGTGGCGGAGTGATAACAGACATCACCGGTTATGTTGCTTCTGTTTATATGCGTGGAGTTCCATTTGGATTTATTCCAACATCATTGCTCGCTATGGTTGATGCATCAATCGGGGGTAAGAATGGGATTGACGTGGGGGTTTATAAAAATATGGTAGGCATTATTCGCCAGCCAAAGTTTATCCTGCATGATATGGTTTTCCTGAATTCGCTTCCGCAGAAAGAATGGGAAAATGGCTTTGCTGAAATAATAAAACATGCGGCAATCAAAGATGCGGCTATGTTTCGTGAGTTAGAAAATAGTTCATTTAAAAAATACCAGGGCAGACAGAAGAGCATTTGTGATCTTGTTCAGCGCAATACCATGATTAAAACCAAAGTGGTACTTAATGATGAATTTGAAAAAGGAGAGAGAAGGCTGTTAAATTTTGGTCACACATTAGGACATGCTTTAGAAAACCAATATGAATTGTCGCATGGGCAGGCCATCTCAATAGGTATGACCTATGCATCTGTTATTTCAGAAAAAATAATTGGTTTTAAAGAAGCAAACAGGGTTGCTGCGCTTTTACTTAAATATGATCTGCCAACATTTGCTGACTTTGACAAACAAAAAGTATTTGAGGTCTTAAAGATGGATAAGAAACGTGAAAGAAGGGAAATGAATTATGTGATGCTGGAAAAAATAGGAAAGGGAGTTGTAAGATCAATCCCATTAAAACAGTTAGAAGATATTATTCAAAGTTTATAAAATGAAAGTAACTATACATCCGTCTCAATTGAAAGGAATAATTCAGGCTCCGGCTTCCAAAAGCTCGATGCAAAGAGCCTGTGCTGCGGCATTAATATCGAAAGGAACAAGTATAATTCTTAATCCCGGGCATAGTAATGATGATAAAGCAGCCTTGGATATTATTCAGAAGATGGGAGCTAAGGTTGAAGTTGAAGGCTCAGAGTTGAAAGTTGTAAGTTCTGGAGTTGATCCAATTGCAAATGAGATCAACTGCGGCGAAAGTGGTCTTAGCATAAGAATGTTTACACCGATCGTCGCCTTGAGCGATAAAGAAATTACTATAAATGGTTCCGGCAGTTTAACAACAAGACCAATGGATTTCTTTGATGACATATTACCAGCGCTTGGAGTAAAGATTAAAAGCAACGATGGCATATTGCCGATGACGGTTCAGGGTCCTTTGATTCCGGCTAATATCGAAGTAGATGGTTCATTGAGCTCGCAATTCATTACCGGATTATTAATGGCTTATTCGGCGGCAGGAGCAAAAGATGTTTCCATTAAAGTTAATAATCTGAAAAGCAAACCATATATCGCATTGACGCTGGATGTGATGAAACAATTCGGAATGAATGTGCCGGAAAATAAAAACTTTGAAGAATTCTATTTTAAATCCGGAATGCAAAATCCAGGATCTGAAATACATTACACCGTTGAAGGTGACTGGAGCGGCGGCGCATTCTTACTTGTTGCGGGAGCAATTGCAGGATCAATTACGGTGAAAGGCCTTGATCTTTCATCTACGCAGGCTGACCGGGCAATGGTGGATGCCATGATGAAAGCAAGCGCGGCAATAATCATGGAAACCAATGAAATTAAAATTCACCCGGGCGGATTGCGAGGATTTGAATTTGATGCAACCGATTGCCCGGATCTTTTTCCGCCCCTGGTTGCTTTAGCTGCAT
>DASUTO010000070.1:0-13853 GCA_036374555.1 Chitinophagaceae bacterium | reverse complement strand
GATATGCGGTTGCAGGCAAAAAATTTAACCGCTGCATCATGCGGTTCTTGTTGATCAGGCTGTTTAGTTGCAAGGCTTGCGTAAACAGGAAGAAATAGGTTATTACTGCAAAAAGCAACCCATCATTTTTACCAAGAGATCGTAAAAAAATTACTGCTTCGCGATAAAGTATGGCCGCATTTTCTGCGGGTTCAGGAGGTGGTGCCGGGTTCGTGAAAATTGGCAACTTGATAAGTATACCCATCACAAACAGGAAAAGAATGTTAGCCGGTGTTTTTTGTTTAAATAGGCCGATCACAGATAATGGATTATGAGTTGTGGATGTTCAACTCACTATTTAGTTAAATTCAATTTTTGCAAAGCAAATATAGTTACGATAGAAGCATGGCACAATAAACTGTTTTGCACTTATCTGTTTTCCATACTTGGGCATGAATTCATGTCCCCTGTCAAGTCCTTTCAGCGTTGGGTAATTGGTGACCTGCCCGTCGGGCGATAAAGAAAAATCGTTCATCAAAAGATTTCTCTTTTCCTGTTTATTAAAAAGAAAATGTAATTGCCCACCCGTATTTATCACATTATAAGAAATACGATCATCCGACTCATCATCAAACTGTTCCTTTTTTAATACGTTGCTCCATTCAAGTTCGCCTTTATTGTTAAATGAAAAGATAGTCACATTATCGGCATGGAACCTGACCGCCTGGTTGCTACTACTGCCGCGGCGCCACCAATATGAAGAACCGTAAGGCGAATAAAAATAATAGTCATATGGATAAGAAAATGGTGACCCATACATGTAATCCCAGCGGTTCCATGCAGAAGAACGTGAAGTAGTGTAAAAAGCTTCTGCATCTATTACAAACCCGCCATTCTTTTTGATAAAAATATTCCTGATAAAATAATCATTGAATGCCATTTTCAAATTTGATTGCCCTCTTGCTTCCTGGCGCAGATCTTCGTCAAGTACAAATGATTTTTCAAGCACGGGTTTCCAGCTATTTTTATCCAGGGCTAAAAAATAAAGCCCCTCAATATTCCCCCGTTTTTGACTATAATAAAAAGCGCTAAGCAGGTAACGCTGATTGGTGTTGTCAACTTTTATCCTTAACTCATCCAGGTATTTCTTTTCGAGGTTGAGGTTATAATAAGTAAAGCTATCCTCCATAGCTCTTTTTATGATCATGGATGCCCTTGAAATACTTTCGTTGGATGTTCTATAGAATTTTGCGAACACAAGATTGCCATCATTATCCATCGCAAATTCACCGAGATACTCATTCCTGTCATCCATAGCCATTGTAAGAATAGTTTTTTTCTGTAATTCAAGATCAGCACTATACAATTTAGTTGTAATAAGAAACCTCTCCTTGTTCTTACTATTTATTTTAAAAATGATTATTTTTTTCTTATCCTCACTTGAAAGTGCCGTGTATACTTTATTATTATTAGATCCACCAAGAGAAGTGGTATCCAGTTCTACAGGATCGGAAATCTTGTTTCCCATTCCATCAAGCTTTACGGCTGCGCAGTGCACAATATTTCTTCTCTGGTACTGGTAAATGGCATAAATAAAATCAGGATAAGTAAAGAAGTCAACATTGATCATTTTGTCTTCGGGTAAATATTCATGCTTTACCTTTTTGATCATCTTCATTTCATTATTATAAAGACAAATAAAACTTTCGTTCCTGATGTTTTTGTAAATAAGATAATTGTTTCCCATTTTCCCGATTATCTCGAAGTCCATTCTTCGTGAATCTTCCTTATCGGGTTCTGAAATAAGTATTCGTTGCGCATTTAACGAATTAAATAAAATCATTAAGAAAAGAAAGAATATTAGCCGACAAGTGGAATTCATAGAAGCCATTTTTTACTTTTTAAAGTTACAGGTTGTTCTGCAATTCTTTTCATGATGAAATGATAAAGATGCAGTTTTTCATTTTTTTACATGAAAGGAAATAATGGTCCGGCAAGGCAATAATTTTACAAAAAACAGGCCGGTTAATAAACAAGAGCTTTCTGATTTGTATTATTTCTTTTTACTTATACCTTTGTAGGTTGATTCGTACACCTTATCTGTACGGGTATAAAAGAAACTTTTTTCGTGAGAATTCCCACCAATAGAGTTACACTTGCAGGTTTACTGGTTGCTATCGGCATCATTTATGGAGACATTGGCACTTCTCCTTTGTATGTTTTTGGCGCAATAATAAAAGGAAAGATCATTTCCGAAGAATTAATTCTTGGAGGTTTATCCTGCATAATCTGGACGCTTACACTGCAAACGACCATCAAGTATGTGATCCTGACCTTGCGAGCCGATAATAATGGAGAAGGCGGGATGTTCTCTTTATTTGCGTTGGTTAGGCGTCATGGGAAATGGGCCGTGATTCCCGCCATGATGGGTGGCGCCGCAGTCTTATCCGAAGGAATTATTACTCCTCCCATCTCTGTTACTTCAGCCATAGAAGGTCTTAAGCAAATAAAGCTTTTTAGTGACATTGGTCAATGGACGATCGTAGGAATTGTTCTGGTTATACTTGTCATTCTGTTTTTTTTACAACAATTTGGCACTTCTGCTATTGGACGTTTTTTTGGACCTGTGATGCTTGTCTGGTTCACCATGCTTGCATTTCTTGGGTTGAGCCATATACTTGATGATATACGTGTATTAAAAGCATTCAATCCCTATTATGCTATTAATCTTTTGACGCAATACCCACAAGGTTTTTGGATACTTGGCGCCGTTTTTCTATGTACCACAGGTGCAGAAGCATTATATAGCGATCTTGGCCATTGTGGAAGAGGCAATATCCGCATATCGTGGATCTTTGTAAAAAGCAGCCTGATATTAAATTATCTCGGGCAAGGCGCCTGGTTGCTGAATCATATCGGTAGCGAGATCGATCCCAATACGAATCCTTTTTATGCTATTATGCCTGATGGATTCAGATTAATTGGAATCATCATCGCTACGGCGGCGACTATTGTCGCCAGCCAGGCGTTGATCTCTGGTTCATTTACATTGATAAGCGAAGCAATGCGATTAAATCTTTGGTCAAAGCTCAAGATCAATTATCCAACCGAAGAAAAAGGACAGCTATTTATTCCTGCTGTAAATATGTTGTTGTTTTTAGGCTGTTGTGGTGTCGTGCTGTATTTCCAAAAAGCGCAGAATATGGAGGCAGCATACGGTCTTACCATCAATTTCGGTATGCTGATGAATACAACATTGTTCTCCTATTATTTATTTACTCAAAGAGCACCACGACAATGGATCGTCCTTTATCTTATCGTGTATCTTACTGTAGAGTTATCGTTTCTTGCAGCTAACCTGAATAAATTTACGCATGGTGGTTATGTTTCATTTATCATTGGTGGGGTTTTGTTTATAACCATGTATATATGGTACAGAGCAAGAAAGATCAAGAACCGTTACGTTGAATTCGTAAGACTGGAACATTATATTCCTAAGATACAGGAACTGAGTAACGACAGGTCAGTGCCTAAATATGCGACACACCTCGTATACATGACCAGCGCCAATAATCCAAAAGAGATCGAGCACAAAGTCATTTATTCTATATTAAATAAAAAACCAAAACGGGCAGATATATACTGGCTGGTGCATGTGGATACACTGGATGATCCGTATACAAGTGAATACAAAGTTGACCATATCATCCCCAATGATATTATCCGGATTGAATTCAGACTTGGCTTCAGGGTACAGCCAAGGATCAATTTGATGTTCCGAAAAGTGGTAGAAGATCTTGTGGCAAATAAAGAAGTGAATATTTACAGCCGTTATGAAAGTTTGGAACGCAGCAATACGGTTGGCGATTTTCAATTCATAGTAATGGAAAAATATTTAAGCCAGGATAATGAGCTTCCATTCTGGGAAAGGGTGGTAATGAAATTTTATTTCTGGCTCAAAGAGGTCAGTTTGTCTGAAGAAAAAGGATTTGGACTTGACCTGTCAACTGTAACAGTGGAAAAATTCCCCTTGATTGTAGCGCCGGTTTCTACAATAAAACTGAAGAGGATAACAGAGGATGAAGATTAATTAAAGCATAAAGAAATAAGTTTAGTTCTCTCTTTATTACATTTGCTGGTCGTATACAAAAGACCCGTCATTTTTGAAACCTGCTCCGGGTCGCATCTATGTCTTTAAATATTAAAAAGGTCTCGCCGGTAGGATTAATAGTTGCACTTGGTATTATTTTCGGAGATATTGGTACCTCGCCGCTATATGTGTTCAACGCCATTATTGGTTCAAAGATCGTCTCCGAACAATTGATCATTGGTAGTCTTTCCTGTATCATCTGGACATTGACACTGCAGACCACAATTAAATATGTAATACTTACTTTAAAAGCAGATAACCGTGGAGAAGGCGGCATCTTCTCTTTATATGCGCTTGTACGAAGAAGGAGGAAATGGTTGGTAATTGTAGCAATGATCGGAGGAGCAGCATTGCTGGCAGATGGGATGATCACTCCTCCTATTTCTATTACATCTGCCATTGAAGGTTTGCGCCAGATCCCACGATTCAGTGATATATCGCAGCAAACAATTGTTTTGATTGTCTTAGGAATTATTACGGTCATATTTTTTTTACAGCAATTCGGTACTGCGTCTATCGGCAAACTTTTCGGGCCGATGATGCTGATATGGTTTTTGATGCTTGCAGCAATGGGGCTTCTTCATTTCACCGATAACCTGCATATATTCAAAGCGCTGAATCCATATTATGCAATTGACCTTCTGATTGATTATCCGAATGGCTTCTGGATACTAGGAGCAGTTTTTCTTTGTACGACAGGTGCTGAAGCTTTGTATAGCGACCTTGGTCACTGTGGCCGTGGCAACATCAGGGTGTCATGGATATTTGTAAAATCATGTTTGATCATAAACTATGTTGGGCAAGGTGCATGGCTTCTTGCAAATTATGAAGGAAAGGGTTTTGATGTGTCCCAGTTAAATGCTTTTTATGGCATCATGCCTGAAGGATTCCGAATTATAGGAATAGTAATTGCAACAGCTGCTGCTATTATTGCCAGCCAGGCATTAATATCGGGATCATTTACACTGATCAGTGAAGCAATGCGTTTAAATCTATGGCCAAAATTCAAGATCCGTTATCCATCGGAAGAAAGAGGACAATTATATGTGCCTGCAATAAATTTTTTATTATATGTGGGATGTGTTTCGGTTGTAATATATTTTCAGCGTTCATCAAGCATGGAAGGGGCTTATGGTCTAGCCATTACACTTTGCATGATCGCTACCTCAATACTCTTTGCCAACTTTCTTGTTTTGAGAAGAGTTAACCCGATTCTCATTTATCTTTATCTCGCTGTATATTTTACAATTGAAGGCTCATTTCTTATTGCTAATCTTGAAAAATTTCCGCATGGCGGCTTTGTTGCGTTTATTGCAGGTGGGGTGCTTTTTTTTAGTATGTACATTTGGTACAGGGCAAGAAGGATCAAGAACCGTTATGTGGAGTTTGTACGGCTTGAAGCATATATTTCAAAAATACAGGAGCTCAGTAGTGATAAAACGATTCCAAAGTTTGGGACTCACCTTGTTTATCTTACCAGTGCTGATAATCCAAAGGAGATCGAGCATAAGATCATCTATTCAATATTGAATAAAAAACCAAAACGTGCCGATATATACTGGTTTGTGCATGTGGATACCATGGATGATCCTTACACCTGCGAATACAAAGTGGAACATATTATTCCCAATGATATTATTCGTGTTGATTTTAAGTTAGGTTTCAGGATACAACCCCGCATTCATATTTTGTTCCGGCAAGTGGTCGAAGCATTAGTCCTAAACAGAGAAATAAATATTTCATCAAAATACGAAACGGCAGATAGCAAAGCGAAAGCGACCGGTGACTTCCAGTTTATCGTAATGGAAAAATACCTCAGTCATGATAATGACCTTCCTTTCTTTGAACGTGTCGTTATGAATTTTTATTTCTGGCTTAAAGCGATCAGCTTGTCAGAGGAAAAAGGATTTGGTCTTGATCAGAGCAATGTTACTGTTGAGAAATTCCCACTTATCATTGGCGAAGTTGAAAGATTGCCGCTACGAAGAATACCCGATCAATAGATCCGTTTCATTTAAAACTATTATCTTTTCCGTCTTAACTGCTATCTCCTTTGCCACAATTTGTTTATTATATCATTGGCGGAATTGTTCTGCTTTCGGTTATTGCCTATTTTTTCCAGGAGAAATTTATTTTCAAACCAGAAAAATTAAAACAGGATTTTGAATTCAAATACGATGCTCCTTTCAGGGAATATTTTTTTGATATAGAGCCTGGTGTGAGAATAAATGGGCTTCATTTCTTTCGGGAACAACCAAAAGGCCTTATACTCTATTTCCATGGCAATACAAGAAGCATAAAAGGCTGGGCAAAATATGCAAGAGATTTTTATCGATACGATTATGATGTGGTGCTGCTGGATTACAGGGGTTTCGGTAAGAGCACCGGCAAGCGAAGCGAAAAAGAAATGCTCAGTGATATGCAGTTTATTTATGAAAGATTAAAAGAGCAATACAAGGAAGATCATCTTATCCTTTATGGCCGAAGCATGGGCAGCGGCTTTGCCAGCAAACTCGCTGCCGATAATAGTCCACGTTATTTAATTCTTGATGCCCCCTATTATAGTTTTAGAAAAGTAGTGGAAAGATTTTTACCCATCTTACCGGTAAGATGGGTTTTACGGTTTCAATTAAGAACTGATAAGTGGATTCAAAAAGTAAAATGTCATACCTATATTATACATGGTACAAAAGACCTGTTAATACCAATTTCCCATAGCGAAAAGCTCCAGAAGATCAACCCAAGACTAATAACGCTGATCCGCATTCACGGCGGGCACCATAATGATCTCCCTTCTTTTGATGAGTACCACAACTTTATCAGGGATATTTTGAAATACTGAACCCCAAACCACTAAAGGGTCTTTAGTCGCAACCTACTTGTTAAGAAAGTTTTAATTAACAGCTTTTAGATTTCAATGGTTTACTGTTTGAACGTCTTACATGTAAATGGAGGTATATATGAGAAAAATCTACACATTAATTAGTATTACGTTCTTTCTGTTAGTTGTCGGTTGTAAAACCGCCTCAAAGCTTTACGACAAAGGAAACTATGATGAAGCTGTTGAGCTTGCTGTAAAGAAACTACAGAAAAAACCGGATAATGAAATGAGGGCATTGCTTCAGAATGCTTATCAATATGCGGTGAACGATCATGAAAACCGTATTCATCAACTCAGTAACAATACGAACGATTTAAAATGGGAATGGATCTATGCTGAGTATGCTTCACTGCAACGTTTATATGAAGCGATTCATCGTTCACCTGAGGCATTGTCAGTTGTAGGTCCGACTGACTATTCATCTTACCTGCACACTTATGCCGATAAAGCGGCTGATACCAGGTTTCAGCGTGGTATGATGTGGATGGATAAAAACGATAAACTGAGTTTCAGAAATGCATACCATGAGTTTGAAGCAGCATTACAATACAGACCTGGTGAACTTACTTTCATTGAAAGAAGAAATGAAGCATACGAAAATGCGGTGATCAACGTGGTGGTAATGCCAATGGAAAACAACCGTTACAGGTTTAGCTCATATAACAATCATGAGATCACAAATCTTGAGAACGATCTGCTGCGCCAGTTGCAGTATAACAACGGCAACCAGTTTGTAAAATTCTATAGCTCATGGGATGCAAGCAGGCGTAATATCCAGCCTGACCAGTTTGTTGATTTTCGTTTCAGCACCTTTGACTTTGGCAGAACAAGAGATGAAAGAAGCACCAGGGAAGTTTCAAAAGATATTGTTGTAAAAGAAACCGTTTATCGTCCAGATTCAGTTGTAAAAGAATATAAAAAAGTATCTGCAAAAATTACGACTACAAAAAGAACGATGCGTTCTGAAGGTAACCTGCAGATAAATGTTCGTGATGCCAGTGGCCGGTGGTTGTGGAGTGACGATATCCGTGGTAATCATAACTGGTTTACAGAATTTTCAACTTATACAGGTGATGAAAGAGCTTTGACTGAAAGTGATAAGCAGCTTGTAAACCGCAGACAGGATTATCCTCCTCATGAAAATGAAATAACCAGGTGCATAATCAATGAAATAAACAGCAATATGTCAGGCAGATTAAGGAATTATTTCAGTCGCTTATAGGGTTCAATATAGGTTTAATCTAAGGACATGATTCGTTCATGTCCTTTTTTGTTTTCATCTTTGCTGGAATGGATATCTCTTATAAAAAAGTTTGGAAATGGTTTAAGATCCTTGCTATTATTTATGTCCTGGGAGGTGTTGCACTTTATTTTTTACAGGATTATGTCCTGTTTCACCCGGTAACATTAAAAAAAGATCATAAGTATGACTTTCCTGAAAGACATAAGGACATCAATATTCCAATTACGGAAAAATCAAACCTGAACATAGTTCAGTTTTTTTCTACCGATACAATAACCAAAGGTGTTGTTCTGTATTTCCATGGAAATAAAAAAAATATTTCCTGGTATGCGAAATATCCACCGTACTTCACAAAACATGGATATGAGGTTTGGATAATTGATTATCCTGGTTTTGGGAAAAGCACGGGCAAGCTCACTGAACAAACATTATACGATTGGTCGAATTATATGTACAATTTTGCCCGCTCAAGATTTGGTGCCGACAGTATTATTATTTATGGAAAAAGCATGGGAACCGGTATTGCAACCCGTCTTGCATCACTACAGCCCTGCAAAAAATTAATTCTTGAAACGCCTTACTATGATTTTCCTTCTGTAATAAAACATCATATTCCTATTTACCCCGTTGATTGGATGATACATTATAAGATCCCAACCTATGAGTATATTCAAAAAGTCATGATCCCAATTACTATTTTTCATGGCACTGATGATGACGTGATCTCTTACAGGAATGCTGAAAAGCTTAAACAGTTTTTAAAACCGGAAGATGAATTTATAACTATCAAAGCCGGAGAGCATAATGATCTTTATAAGTTTAAAGAAACCGTTGGGAAATTAGACTCGCTATTAAAGAATTGAATTATTCTTCCAGCGTCACCTTATTCTTCCCCACTTTCAATTTATACCCCACTCCTATTTTCAACGCATAGTTCTCCTTTCCATGACTTACAGGAAAATCAAAACAAACAGGATAATCATAATCAGCAACCGCATCACGGATAATTTCATGGACAGTTTGTCCAAATGGTGTTTCGGTATCTTTCATATCAGTAAATCCGCCAACGATCAAGCCAGCCAATTTATCAAGTTTGCCGCTTCGTTTCAATTGATACATCATCCGGTCGATATTATATAAGTACTCGCCAACATCTTCAATAAAAAGGATCCTCCCTTTTGTTTTAATATCAGAGTCAGTGCCGACTAAATGAGCCAGCAATGCAAGATTACCACCCACTAATTCTCCGATTCCTTCTCCTTTTTTATTAAACTCATGGTGCCTGCATTGATATTTAATTTTCTTTCCCTGCAACACATGCTGCAGTGATTGCACAAATTCATTTTTATACCCATCTTCATTAAAGGCATTTGCCATGGGCGCATGTAATGTTGAAATGTGATAGTTGCGATAAATATGCGAATGAAGAATCGTTACATCACTGAACCCAATGATCCATTTGGGATTCTTTTTAAAATTTGTAAAATCTATCTTGTCAACGATCCGGCTAAGACCATAACCTCCTCTTGCACATAAAATAGCTTTTACATTTTCGTCATCCAGCATATGCTGGAGATCTTCTATTCTTTCTCCATCCGTTCCGGAAAAATAGTGATACTGCTGGCCGATCGTGGTACCAACTTTTATCGTAAAACCCCAGTTTTCATTCAATACACGAATACACTCGGACACTTTTTCAACCGGCATAGCTCCAGCCGGGCAAACTAATCCTATTGTATCTCCTTTTTGTAAATAGGGAGGAATTTTTATCATTGTTAAAATTTGTTGAATTATTAAATTGCCTAACAGCTAAAAATATAGTTCAAATAACAATTTAGCCATTTAACAATTTGACCATCAAATTTCTTTTAAAGTCACATTATCAGGGGAAATACTTAACTTATGTTTCACTCCGCATTTCAACGCATAATTATTTTTCTGGTGGCCAACAGGAAAATCAAAACAAACCGGGTATCTATAGTTTTTAACCTTTTCCAAAACAACATCCTGCAAGGTTCGCCCAAAATCATCTGAATCCTCATCCACTTTAATTTTAAAACCTCCAATGATCAATCCTTTCAACTGGGACAATTTTCCTGTACGTTTTAAATTCCAGAACATCCGGTCGACATTATACATGTATTCGCCGGTGTCTTCCACAAATAAGATCTTCGCCACTGTATTAATATCCGATCTTGTACCTGCCAATGTTTCCAGCATTTTTAAATTTCCTCCAATTAAAATCCCCTCAGCTGTTCCTAACTTGTTTTTTGGGTTTGGCGTAACAGTGTATTTCATTTTTTTGCCACTTAATGCTAATTGAATCGATTCGATCGTTTCAATCTGGATCGGTTCGGCCAAACTCCAGTCGTCAGGGAAACTGTTACACATTTTTGAATGAATGGAAGCAATCCCAAAATTCTTATTAAGATGAGAATGAAAAACAGTAGCATCACTAAACCCGATGATCCACTTAGGTTTCGCTTTAAATTTTTCCCAGTTCAATTTGTCAATAATACGAACTACACCATAACCACCCCTGGCGCACATGATGGCTTTTATTTTAGGATCATCAAGCATCTGCTGAAGATCCTTTGCTCTCTCTTCATCAGTTCCTCCAAAGGTGAAATCCCTTTTATTGATCGTTTCACCGATCTTTATTTTATAACCCCAGCTTTCCATTTTTTGTACCGCTGATCGTATTTCCTCGGTGGTAATATAACCAGCAGGAGCAGTGATCCCGATAACATCTCCTGCTTTTAAAACCGGAGGTGAAATAAATAATGTTTCAACCTCCTCTGTTAAAGATCCTGGCAATGCCGGCAAATAAGTAGCTGTAAATGTCGCGATCGAAGATTGAATAAAACCTTTTCGATTCATGGATTAAAGTTATCGGAAAACGGTCATTTCCATAGTCGTATATTTATCGCTGACAAAATAATTTTATTACAAGCTGCAACCCGGGACCTTTAAAATTCATCTCAGGTTATTTTATAAGAAACCGTAAATTCACCACCCCAATAATGGGACCCTCACAAAAAAATCTAAAATGAAAAGCATAAAATTCTTCCTGCTCGTTATAGCAGCAATCACCACCTCGTCAATATTTGCACAAACAGTTGATGAAGTTATTAGTAAACATGTTGATGCTATTGGTGGAAAAGAAAAACTCAGCCAGGTAAAATCTCTTTATAGTGAAAGCACAGTGGAAGTAATGGGCAACTCAGCTCCTCAAAAAGAATACCTTGTTGAAGGAAAAGGGTTTAAAAGTGAGTTAGATTTTAGTGGAACAAATATTATACAATGTGTTACCGATAAAGGAGGTTGGATGGTGAACCCAATGGCGGGTGGTTCTGACGCACAGGCAATACCCGATGCCGCTTATAAAGCTGGTAAACCTCAAATATATTTTGGTGGTGCATTGGTCGGCTATGCAGCAAAAGGATATAAGGCTGAATTGATGGGGAAAGATGGCGGAAGCTTTAAGATAAAAGTAACAGGTGACGGCAATGAAACTTATTACTTTATCGATGCCAATACATATTTACTTACCAAAAGCATTATTAAAAATGAGATAATGGGCCAGATAGTAGATGTTACGATAGCTTATTCTGATTACAAAAAAACTGATTTTGGAATAATGTTGCCCTATACTAAAAACCTGGATACCGGTATGTTCCAGTTAGCACAAAAAGTAGAAAAAGTAGAAGTGAACAAAGAAATTGATACAAAGATCTTCGATATGCCAAAATAATTGACAACATGAATTTTAAGAAACGGGTGCCAAAAGGGTACCCGTTTTTTACATTCAAAACAAATATAAATTTGGCTTCGTGTTGAGCTATAAATAATTCTTCACTCACAAAATTTGCCAAATGAAAAAGAGATTTTTTCTTTTTAGTTTAATCACTTTTTTATACGTCACCGTTAATGCACAACAAAAAGTGGTTCCTCTGTATGATGGGCCCGCACCCGGCTCCGAAACCTGGAACTGGAATGAAGCAGAAAATGATAACAATTTGTGGCAGACAAAAGTTGTTTACAATGTAACAAAGCCAACACTTACAGTTTTCGTACCGGAAACGGATAAAGCAAATGGTACCGCAGTTATCATAGCACCAGGCGGCGGATTTCATGCTTTATCTATCAATAGCGAAGGCCTGGATGTAGCAAAATGGCTTGTACAAAAAGGGGTAACCTGTTTTGTTTTAAAATACAGATTAGTTCATGTGCTTTCGAATGATCCTACTGCAGAATTCGCAGGCAAAATGGGTAAAAAAGAATTCGACGATGATGTTAGTAAAGTTATGCCTCTTGTTATTGCCGACGGAAAAAATGCAATTGCATGGGTTCGCAAACATGCCGCCGAATATAAAATTGAAGCAAATAGAATTGGGATTATGGGGTTTTCTGCCGGAGGTACCGTTGCCTCTTCAGCATTGTTTGGCTATACAAAAGAAAACAGGCCAGATTTTGCAGCACCGATCTACCCATTTTTTCCTTCTGCTATGATTGGTTCAGTTGCAAATGATGCGCCACCAATTTTTATTGTCACTGCCACCGATGATGGGTTTGGTCTTGCACCACATAGTATAGACTTATACAATAAATGGCTCTCAACAAAACATGACGCAGAACTCCACATGTATGCCAGAGGCAATCATGGTTTTGGTATGCGGAAACAAAATCTTCCTACTGATAATTGGATAGAGCGTTTTTATGAGTGGCTTGGTGTACAGGGTTTATTAACTAAAAAAGTTGTGGATCATGCTTTAGATATTTACGAGAAAAAAGAATTTGTTTACAATGGCAATGTGTTGCCCTATCGTATTCTTTATCCAGCTAATTATGATAAGAATAAAAAATATCCCTTGTTGCTATTCTTACATGGCGCCGGGGAAAGAGGAAAAGATAATGAGAAACAACTTATTCATGGCTCTAAGCTTTTTATAACAGAAGAGAACAGGAAAAATTTTCCGGCGATCGTTGTATTTCCTCAATGCCCCCAGGAGTCATTCTGGGCTGTAATGAAAACTGATCAAACTAAACAGCCCCCTGTGAGAACATTTGATTATACTGTTGAGCCCAATTGGCCCCTTGCTGCGGCAAACGAATTAGTAAAAAAATTATCGAACGAAGAAGGAGTAGATAAAAAACAAGTTTTCATTTCCGGTTTATCAATGGGAGGCATGGGAACTTTTGAATCTGTGTATCGCTATCCTGGTATGTATGCTGCCGCATTACCTATCTGTGGCGGTGGGGATGTGAATCATTATGACAAACGTGTCACCAAAACTGCTTTCTGGGTTTTTCATGGAGCAGCTGACGCAGTCGTCAATGTAAAGCTGTCACAAGAAATGGTTGCCAAATTAAAATCATTAAAAGCAGAAGTAAAATATTCTGAATACCCGGGAGTCAATCATAATAGCTGGGATAATGCATTTGCAGAAAAAGATTATTTGAACTGGATGCTATCACATAAGAAAAAATAAGATCACAAAAAAGAAGAAATAGTATCTTTCATACTATTCATGGATACACCAAAATTTTACAACCAGGTAGCGATCGTAACAGGAGCGGGCCAGGGCATTGGCTTTGAA
>DASUTO010000069.1:0-2674 GCA_036374555.1 Chitinophagaceae bacterium | reverse complement strand
AGCCAACTCTATACATGGCTTTACCGGGTGGCAACCAACGAGTGTTTAACGTTTTTGGAGCAGCAAAAGAAAAGGGCCTCGGTGTCATTAAACGACGTGGAAAGTGGCCTGGAAAACAAGATAAAAGCAGACAGGGATTTTGACGGTAATAAACTGGAGTGGAAACTTCAATTAGGCATACAACAACTTCCTGAGAAGCAAAGAATTGTATTCCAGTTAAGGTATTATGATGAAATGCCCTATGAAGAAATGAGTAGAGTGTTGGAAACCAGCGAGGGGGCGCTGAAAGCCAGCTACCACCATGCGGTGAAAAAAATAGAGGAATACATTAAGAATCATTAAACTTACAAGACCAAAGGCCGTCTCAATTACGGTAAAATGACAAACAGGAATACCATATTGAATGAATTAGCAGAGCTGGGAAGTGGTCTTAAAGATCATAATCCTCAAAATATCTATACAGTACCTGCTGGTTATTTTGAAGGACTGGCTGGCCAAATTCTGAATCGCATAAAAGCATTAGATGCGATCAACCCAAAAGATGAATTGAAATATTTATCTCCCTTGCTTAGCAATGTGTCTAAAGAAATGCCTTATGCTGTTCCGACCGGGTATTTTCAAAATTTGAGTGAAGATGTATTGAATAATATAAGTGAGCATGAAGACTACCGGGCAAGTGAGGAAGAGATCGAAAATTTATCACCGCTACTTAGCAGCTTAAAAAATAAAAAAACGTATTCAGCTCCTGCAGGATATTTTGAAACGCTGGAGACAAAAATTGTAAAGCAAGAAACAAAAGTTATTTCAATAACACGACGCAGATGGTATCGTTTAGCTATTGCTGCTGTTGTAATTGGAATAGTTGTAATTGGTGGTTTATTGTTTATTAAATCTGGACAGGTTAACCCTGTTGATAACCCGCATGCATGGATCGAAAAGAATGTAAAGAAAGTGGACAAAGCTAAAATAGATGAATTCGTATCATTAGCTAATGATGATAGCAGTGAAAAAGTGGATAATGAAAGTGATGCTGCTAAAAAAGATGAAATAAAAGAATTGATGAAAGATGTTTCCGAAAAAGAGATCGAAGCATTTTTAAACGATGCTGTAGCTTTGGAATCAAATACTGACACAGATGGAATAATGAATGAATAATGAAGAAATTTTTACTCATATTAACCCTTGCATTGTTGGCCGGCTTTTCGTCAAAAGCCCAGGGCGATGACAATGATAAAATCCGGGATAAGATGAGAGAGTTCATCCAGAAGAGACTTAATCTTACCCGTAATGAGGCCGAAAGATTTACTCCCGTTTTTATCCGCTACTTCAGAGAATGGAAACAAACCCTACACGAAAACAGAGCTGATGGTCTTGTGCGCCAACAAAAAATTATAGAACTGAGGCTTCGTTACCGCACCGAGTTTCGTGACATTGTTGGCGAAAAAAGAAGTAATGATGTTTACAGACAACAAGACATTTTTATTCATGAGATCAAAGAGATGAGAGAAGAACAGATCAAAGCACGAAGGGCTGAAAGACCTAATAAATCTTTCCGAAATTTAATCCAATAGAATCTGATCTCGGTGTTTTTCATAGGTTAGCAACGGCCGGCTCTTGTAAGGGCGGGCCTTCTTGTTTATTGCAGATTTTAGATTTACGATTTCGGATTTATGAATTAGAACCTTCAATTAAAAATCTAAAAATCAATTACGGGGTTTTTAACGTCGTGATAGAATAAGAATGTCCAATTCTCCTGTTGTCCCTGCTCCCACCAACCTCTGCGCAACTCCATTGCTTTTTTTCCATCGTGATCATATTTAGCAACAAATCGATGCTTCATTTGCTGAAGCTGCGGAGCATCATCGCCACCAAAAAAAATTGTTTTATCATTTTCTTTGATCCAAAAAACCTGGTGATAGGGAGAATGGGCTCCTGTTATTCTATAATGGATATAATTATCAATTGTTCCTTCGTCACTTTTTAATAAAACAATACGGTCCGAGTTTTTTAATGGTTCCAATTCTTCTGTGATAAATGAAGGGAATCCTTTTTCAAAAGCAAAATTCAATTCTTTTTCCTGCAAATAAAATGTAGCGTTAGAAAAGCTCAGGTGCTTATGATCTGTTCCCATCGAAACTCCCCCTGCATGATCTTTATGTAAATGGGTTAATAATACTTTTGTAATGTCTGATGGATCAATGCCTGCATTAGCAAGATTTTTATGAATTTGTAATTGTCCACCTTTTTCAAAGCCAAGTCCTGTATCAAGTAATAGAATATCCTTTGTAGTGATAATAATGAATGGTTGAATTTCTACCAATAAACTTCCAGCAGGTCTTTCCTGGAGGTCATGGAGCTCGTTATCAAAAGGAACAAAGAGTTTTGTTTTATCGATCGTAAAGGTGCCTTCACTTAAAGGAATAATTTTCATACTCCCTAACCCCCTAACGGGGGAATCTGAAGTTTCTGCCATTTTATAATTTTAATTCAAATAGATAAATAAGGATACGAATTTAGTTAATAACTCTCCGCCTGCGGCGGACTGGGAGTTTATCTTAAAACCATTTGCCGGTCGGCATCCAAACGAATAAGAATAAATAATAGAATCGTATTGGTAAGTAATGACGTTCCTCCATAACTAACAAAAGGAAGAGGAATACCGATCACCGGCGCA
>DASUTO010000068.1:0-12046 GCA_036374555.1 Chitinophagaceae bacterium | reverse complement strand
AAGCAGGATTGCAAACACCGCTACTAAACCTCTTAATTGCATACGGGATAGATTTACTTTTATTGCCTCATTGCCAATTCCCACAGTGGTTTGGGCAAGCGGCTGGGATTTTTTTTAGGAGGGCAAAGATAGGGGTTTCGGGATGATTAAGGAAACCCTTCTACTGCTAATTTTCTCGGTCAGAATCAAGATTTTGAAGCCGGTTTTATGAGGAAGGAAACACCATAACTGAGTGCGGAAATAAACAGGAAAACACTCGTTAATATCCAAATCGTTTTTTTACTTTTTTTGGAAGGGGAAAAACTGCTTTGGGTGATTTTAACGGGCAACAGCAAGGGTC
The DNA here is from genome assembly GCA_036374555.1 of Chitinophagaceae bacterium. Taxonomy (GTDB): domain Bacteria; phylum Bacteroidota; class Bacteroidia; order Chitinophagales; family Chitinophagaceae; genus VBAS01. Next base: position 11,706 of record DASUTO010000068.1, on the reverse strand, counting down.
TCGATTTAAACATCTTGCTCATATATCTGGTTTCTTCTACGCTAAACGAACCTGTGATCCTGGTTTTACCACCTTCAATTGCCGACTCAACAACTGGGGAGCTGAGAACAAGATTATTTACGACTATGGCAATAGGTCTTCCAATATTTCTTTTTGTCATAAGATACCATGCCTCTGCACCTGAAGAACTAAAATCAAACGCAATCATTGGATTACCCGTTGTTGGTTCAAATTCGGAAATGGCATCAATGATTTGTTCATGAGTAGGATAGGGATTGAAGGATTGATCAATTATTTTTAATGCATATAATGCTAAAAGCGGGTTTTGGGTTGAAAAATTGTTATCATAACTACCGAAAGCAAATCTTAAAATTTCCGGGAAATGATTGAGAATAGCAGTATCGTTTAACAGTTTATTGAATTGAAAAGTATCTTTAATTTTAACAAAACCTAAGGCTGCCGGATAAATTGGTTTTCCATTGTTGGCAAAATATGGTTGACTAAAATTTATAAATTCTGCAAAACCTCTTTTAGCTTTTATTTGCTCGTTATCTTCCTGTCCAAGAATGACCGAAAGTTTATCGATTTCTGAATCGGCCTCTTGTTTTTCCGACAATTCTTTTTTTCTTTTTGAAATACCTGAGTCCGATTTAATAAGCTTTGAGTTTGATTTCTCAAATGATTCAGCAATTTCATCTAATGTAAATATCTCAGTAAACTCAATTTTTATAGATTCTGTTATGAGTTTCTTAAAAATGTTTGTATCCGGAATGTCTTCTGCATTCAATCTATATGTATTCTTATCAAGATTTATCGCAGAAAAATTTTTATACTCATCCCGAAATCTTTCGAGTATTTGATATTTTGTTCTTTCAATAATTCTATTATCATCTTTTCGGTTACCAATTATTATCTGCAACCCGGCTTTGTATGATTTTTGTGGAATAGATTGACCTTTTTTAAATAGATCAGAAAGGCCATTTTTACTCCTTGCTTTTTTCTCTAGTAATTTTAAAAAACCAAATGCAAGCAAGCTAAACCCGATACCAATCAAAATTGAGATGCTAATCCTTTTCATCGCTGTGGTGGATATTTGTTATTTTGTATCATGAAAATAGCATTTTCTTTTATTGTTTTTTCTATTGTTTTATTTGCTTGCTCAACTATAAAAAAGAATACCACTTCAGTGAATGCCTTCAATGATAAAGCAGATGATTTTGTGATTAACTTAATGAAGCAGAATTCTCCGCTGTTCGATTCGGTTCTTGGCCATATTGATCAAAACAGGGTGCAAATTATTTACACGCAGATAGATCGTAAGAAAAATGGGAAGCCCAAATTCACCGATCATTATTTTAATATCAATGATTCATCTTATTTCTATCCTGCATCCACCGTAAAATTGCCCGTTGCAATTTTAGCCTTGCAAAAACTAAACGAACTGAAGATCCCCGGCCTCGATAAAAACAGCACAATGATCTCTGAGGCTGATTACAGTGGCCAATCAGAAGTTTACAACGATCCTTCGTCACCAGATGGTCGCCCAACAATTGAGCATTATATAAAAAAGATCTTATTGGTCAGCGATAATGATGCATTTAACCGGCTGTATGAGTTTCTGGGCCAGGAGTATATCAATCACACGTTGCATTACATGGGCTATAAAGAAGTTCAAATTGTTCACCGGCTTGATATTAGTTTGACAGAAGATGAGAACAGGCACACAAACCCTGTAAGATTTTTTGACACAAACGGCAAGCTTGTTTATCAAAAACCGTTGGAGACAAGCAGACTTGCTTATGCAGCACGAAACACTAAAATGGGTGCAGGCTTTTATCGTGGTGGTGAAATAGTGAATGAACCTTTTGATTTTTCAAAGAAGAACAGGTTAGCATTAACAACAATCCATAATATAGTACGCAGTGTTATGTTTCCGACGGCTGTTGCAAAGAAGCAGCGATTCAAACTCACAAAAGATGATTATGAGTTTTTACGGAAATACATGTCAATGACACCACTTGAATCCAAATTTCCTTTTTATGATAATGAGAATTATTGGGATGCTTCCGTGAAATTTTTGTTATACGGAAAAGAAAAGAATGTTTCAAAAAATGGGATCAGGATATTTAATAAGGTAGGGGATGCTTATGGTTTTTTGACTGATGCAGCTTATATCGTCGATTTTACTAATAATGTTGAATTCATGTTGAGTGCCGTCATTCATTGCAACAGTGATGGCATTTTTAATGACGATAAATATGATTATGATGATGTTGGCTTTCCATTTATGAAACAGCTGGGCCAGGTGATCTATGATCATGAATTAAAAAGAAAAAAGAAGATAGATCCTGACCTTGCTGAATTTCGATTTAATTATACGCAGTAAACGGGTGTTAGTCCTATAAATAAGTATTTTTGGTTTTTTAAATAAACAATTAAATGCAAGCAATTGTAGAACCCGTGCAACTATCCTCTTTATTAGATCGTTTTGCCGAACCAGAAACATTAAAAATGGCCAAGCTCGGCCGTGAACTCAGAGCTAAAGGTGTTGATGTAATTGATCTAAGTTTAGGTGAACCTGACTTTGATACACCACAGCACATTAAAGACGCTGCGAAAAAAGCAATTGATGATAACTGGAGTCATTATCCACCCGTTGCTGGTTATCCCGACCTGCGTGAAGCGATTTGTCAGAAATTTAAAAGAGATAATAATTTAGAGTATAAGCCGGAGAATATTGTTGTTTCTACCGGTGCAAAACAAAGTCTCGCTAATGCCATACTTGCTTTGGTTGATGTGGGCGATGAAGTGATCATTCCTGCGCCATTTTGGGTTTCGTATTCCGAGCTGGTAAAGATAGCAGGTGGTGTTCCCGTGATCGTAAGAACAGCGATAGAAAATAAGTATAAGATCACTGCGCAGCAGTTGGAAGAAAGTATCACTGAAAGATCAAAAGTTGTTTTGTTTTCTTCTCCGTGCAATCCAAGTGGTGCAGTTTACTCAAAAGAAGAATTGAAGCAATTGGCTGCAGTGTTGGAAAACCATCCAAACATTTTCATTATTTCAGATGAAATATATGAATACATAAATTTTGTTGGTCATCATGAAAGCATTGCACAATTTCAACATGTAAAAGACAGGGTGATCATCGTAAATGGTTTGAGTAAAGGATTTGCAATGACAGGTTATCGCCTTGGTTATATTGCAGCGAACCCGATCGTAGCAAAGGCTTGTGAAAAGATACAAGGCCAGTTTACCAGCGGTGCAAATGCGATTACTCAAAGAGCCGCTATTACTGCCCTAACTACTGATCTGCGTCCGTCAATGGAAATGACCAAAGAGTTTACACGCCGTCGTAAGCGTATTCTTGAACTGCTAAAAGATATTCCCGGTACCCATGGCGCGGAACCTGACGGCGCCTTTTATATTTTCCCTGTGGTAAAAGAATTTTTCGGAAGATCAGACGGAGAAAATATGATCAATGATGCAGATGATCTTTGCATGTACTTATTGAATAAAGCAAATGTTTCTACTGTAACGGGTCGTGCATTTGGTGAACCAGATTGTATCCGCATTTCATTTGCCAATAGTATGGAAAAAATCGAAACTGCGATGGCTAGAATAAAAGATGCGTTAGCTAAATTGAAATAAATAAATTTTATTGTGCTGAATTAGGTGGCTCATCATTCGGTGAGCCCTTTTTATTTTGTAGAATAAAAGTTTTAAGCAACGTATTCTCATCACCTTTAATTCTTTTTAGTATGCCTTTTTCATGGTTGATGATAGTAGTGTCTTTATCAAAAGGCATTTTCTCATACATTTTACCGCCTGTGAAATGACAAGGCGAACAATTTTTTACAAGTATGGGCTGTACCTGGGTGGTAAAGTCAATCGTGTCCTTTAAGAGGATCATGGTTTTTGCAGAAACTTCAGAAGGCGATTTTTTGATATCACTTCCAAACCATCCGAACAGGGTCAGCAAGCAAAAAAAGAGAAGGAGTTTCATTACTTGTCTCTTGTTTCTTAAAGTTACGACCGTAAAAGCCGCTTTCAATCGCCATTCAACACAATTAATATTTCTTAAATTGGCCTACCAAAACTTTTTGTTATGAAATGGCCTTTAATTCTCCCAATAGTATTCCTGTTTTCCTGTTCAGAAAATAATGAAAAGGATGAATCATTTGCTGAAGAATTTTCGGAAGGAAAATGGATCGATCTGACCCATGATTTTTCTGATAAAACGATTTATTGGCCAACTGCAAATGGATTTAAATTAGATACCGCCTTTAATGGAGTAACTCCAGCCGGCTTTTATTATGAAGCATATAATTATTGTGCGGCAGAGCATGGTGGCACACATCTCGATGCACCTGTGCATTTTGCCAAAGGCAAATGGACTGCGGATGAAATTCCCCTGGAAAAATTGACTGGTGAAGCGGCAGTGATCAATGTTTCTGATAAAGCTTTAAAGAATGCAGATTATTTAATTAGTGTTGCAGATATAGAATCATGGGAAAAAACGAATGGCAAGTTGCCGGATGATATTATCATTTTATTTCGAACCGGTTATGGTTCATTTTACCCGGACGCAATAAAATATTTGGGAACTGATGAAAGAGGAGCGGACGCCGTTGCAAAACTTCATTTCCCTGGTATTGATCCCGCTGCTGCTGACTGGTTAGTAAAAAACAGGAAGATCAAAGCAGTTGGATTAGATGTTGCAAGTGTTGATTATGGCCAGTCAAAAGATTTTAAGACTCACCAGGTCTTATACGAGCAAAATATTCCTGGTTTTGAAAATGTAGCCAATCTTGATAAACTCCCCTTAAAAGGCGCATTCATTGTTGCTTTGCCTATGAAAATAAAGGGTGGCAGTGGCGCTCCTTTGCGCATTGTGGCTATTATCCCGGGAGAATAATAATCCGGCTATTGCAGAAAATTATTTTCATCATCAGGTTGCTGAGCCTGCTCTTTCATATATTTTATGGTTAGTAATCCACCAATTGCGTCAACAAGAAAATGCAGGATCATAACGATCAGCAACGAACCTGAATAAATAAGCAGGTAACCAAAAAATACAGCAAGGAAAAATATTTTTAAAACAGCTTTTGCTCCCTGGTAAAAATGGGCAATGCTAAACGCTAAGGCCGGTAAAACAACGGCGATCATTTGCTGGTGACTATACCCTTCAAATAAATACCAGCAATAATTTATAAGATAACCACGATAAACAATTTCTTCAAATACACCGGCGCTGAAGCATAGCAAAAAATATTCCGGCAGTTCATTGTTTTTTGTTGGTAAAAAAGGTGTTCTTTTTTTCCAGTTATCAACTGTTTCATCAATTCCTTTTTTTGATGAAAGACTTACAACTGTATCTAACAAATAAACAAGAATAAAAATGATTGCAAGCCACCACCATGATCGAAAATTTCCTGGTTGTGTTAAACCGAGTTCAGATACGGGCCTTTGAAAGATCAACCATACTGACATAATAATCATACCCATAATAAAAAGCGAGAAGCTGCCGGAGATATATATTTGTTTTTTTTGGGCACTGTTGAAATAAATAGTGGTTGTCCCTTTTAATCTTTGCCGGGCAGCATATAAGGGAAGGGCTATACAAAAAACAAAAGCAACGATATGATCCACCCAATGCGGGAAATTATCCATCATTTTTTTGTTTTGACAGAGAAATTAGTTTTTCATGGAGCCCGAGCACCTGAGGGATGAGGAGTTGTTGTTCATCATTTATAAGTACATAATCACATTTACTCATTTTTATGTTTTCATCAAGTTGCTGTTCCATACGTTTTAATACTTCATCACGACTTACTTTATCTCTTTCCATAGCCCGTTTTATTCTTAATTCTACTGGTGAAGAAACACCGATCACCTGATCAAGACGTTCCGAAACGTTTGCTTCAAAAATCAGGGCTGCTTCGTGAATTGCATAGGGACTTGTTTGCTGATGCATCCATGCTTCCCCATCTTTTTTTGTTGCGGGATGAACGATAGCGTTTAGTAACTCAAGTTTGGCGGGATCGGAAAAAACTACTGAAGAAATATACTTGCGATCAAGAATTTTATTTGCGTATGCCTGTTCACCAAAAATAGTTGTGACAGCCGATCTTAATTCCGCATTGTCATTCATCAATCTCTTTGCCGCTACATCAGCATAATAAACCGGAATACCAAGCACCTCAAAAATTTGTGCAACTGTACTTTTGCCGCTGCCAATTCCACCAGTAAGACCAACACGTAGAACCATGATTAATAGGATTGAGAAGCCTGCCCGCCGGCAGGCAGGGATTATGGGGAAAGTTAAGAAGTTGTTTTTTAACTGTATAAACAAAAAAGGAAATCAGTTTCCTGATTTCCTTTTAATCTTTTTGTAATCCACGAAATCGCGGTTCTATTTCTTATCAGTTGTTGCTGCAGCTTTATTTACAGCATTAGTCATTTCCATGCTGATCGATGCTTTTTCCATTTTTATATAGCTTCCGGGACTTACTTCAAGGTTGATCGTTCCGTCCTCGTTTATTTTATTTACAGTACCATGAATTCCTGCAATGGTTACCACTTTGGTGCCTTTTTGCAGATCTTCAATGAATTTTTTTTGTTCCTTTTGTTTTTTAGTTTGTGGTCTTATAAAAAATAACCAGAAAACAAGAATGATCATTCCCATGAACACAAGGGTAGTTGTGCCTCCACCAAATGGCCCGCCACCCGAAGAACCAGTACCGGTTTGTAACAAATAGATAAACATTAATTTTTATTTTTTAATTGAATCAACTTTTTGCTTTTACCTCAACACGAAAATTTAATGTAGTCATTGCAGGTTCTACATTCGCAAAAACATTAACCTGTTTTGATTGGCTGCCTGGTTTTCCTGTACTGTTGAAGGCTGCTTTAATAACCCCTGTTTCACCCGGCGCATAAGGCTTTTTTGGTGTTTCAGGCACTGTACATCCGCAAGAAGCACTTACGTTTGAAATCACCAATGGTTTATCGCCTACATTTTTAAAACGAAAACTTACCTCCAGGTTTTTGCCTTCTTCGATCTTACCGAAATCTTTGTCGATACCATCAAGCCATTCAACCTTTGTTAAGGTAGCCGGATCAACAGTATTTTGTTGAGGAGCAGTAGCTGTACTGGTTGCAGTTGCACTGCTCGTTGCTTCATTTGTTGTAGTAGCGGTACTTGAAGAAGTTGCTTCAGTTTGAGTGTCTGCCTCTTTACAGGATGTTATTGTAATTGCGGCAGCGAGTACAATAAGAATTTTTTTCATTTTTTTATTGATTTGAAGATTGCAAATGTAAGTGAAAGCTTTGAGTATAAAAGTTTAGGTTGTTAAATACTGGTAAAACGTCCTCCTCTATACTTTTTTATAGTCGACTTTTTGCATCTTGCCTTCGGCTACAAGTTCTTTGTGAATATTATCAAGGATGCCATTTACAAATTGTCCGCTTTGCGGGGTGCTGTACTCTTTTGCGAGGTCTATGTATTCATTTATGGTCACCTTTGGCGGGATGGTTTCGAAATAAAGAAACTCAGCCACACCCATTTTCATTAATATCATATCAAGCAATGCTATTCGCTCAGGATCCCAGTTTTTTAATTTTGGAATGATCAAAGTTTGCAGGTGTTCGCTTTTTTCATGCACTGTTTTTAAAAGGTTCATGGCAAAATCTTTTTTCTCGCCGCTGATCATTTCTTTAAAATCGGCAGTGCCTGGTTTTTGTAAAAGATTTACCAGCAATTGTATCACCATTTCGCCATCGTCTTCCCAATTAGAAAAATTTTCTTCTATATAAGATGTAAAATTTTCATCAGCCAGCAGCATTTTGTCCAATACAAATTCAAGTATTTCTTTTTCTTCTTTGTTATCTCTGCCTTGCTTGCTGATGTAGCTTTTATATTCGGGCGTTTCAGCCAGACGCAAATAAGCTTTGCGAACCAGGTCCTTGTTGATAACAAGTTGAGGTTTCGTTTTCGCCAAAGCCTCCTTAAATGAAGTGTCCTCCAATACTCTCCATAGTATTTTATTGCCGGATAGTTTAGTATTAACATGAAGATCGTCGAAGGAAGGAAGATGCTTGCCTGCACGCTGGTGAGAATCGGTTTCGGCGTAGCGACATACTTCGGTTAAAAAATAAGTGAGGTGAACGAAAAGCTGGCGGGTTTGGTCAAAATGATTTTGGAGGATCTTTTGCGGCTCCCCCGGTTTTAAATTGGATTCAAGGGTAGACAGGTTGTACAGCGTCTGCATCACTTTTACCCGGATATTTCTTCTGCTGATCATCTTTTAAGAACTGTTTGGGCAGCGAAGATAAGTCAATCACAAAGAGCTTGAGATTAATAAATATTTTCCGGCCCTACTTTTTTTCCACGATAATTATTTTTATTCACAAGGACCAGTTTTAAAAATTGAAAACTGATCTCAAAAGTTTGAACATTAGCAGCTAAAATATTTTTTCAAAAAGCTTCAAAAAATTACCTCATTGACCCTATCTTTGCCGCCCCAATTAGTTCTTTAGAATTCTCCGCCGCAGCGGAGACGACGAATTTGGGAGACTAAGTAATCCTTGAGATGAACGGTCGCTATTACCAATAAATCAAAAAAGAAATGGCAAAAGAAGTCTCCGGCTTTGTTAAGCTCCAGTGCAAGGGTGGCCAGGCCAATCCTGCACCTCCGATCGGTCCTGCTTTAGGTTCCAAAGGTATCAATATCATGGAATTCTGTAAGCAATTCAATGCCCGCACACAAGATAGAATGGGCAAAGTGCTTCCCGTATTAATAACAGTATATTCTGACAAAAGTTTTGATTTTATCATCAAGACACCTCCTGCATCTATTCAACTGCTTGAGGCTGCAAAATTGCAAAGTGGTTCGAAAGAATCTAACCGTGTAAAGGTTGGTAAAGTGAACTGGACACAGGTGGAGGCAATCGCAAAAGATAAAATGCCTGACCTGAACTGCTTTACAGTTGAAAGCGCCATGAAAATGGTAGCTGGTACCGCACGCAGCATGGGAATTACTGTAGAAGGTAAAGCTCCCTGGGAAAATTAATCGGTGAAAAATTAAAACGAATCACAATGGCATTTATCAGTAAAAAAAGAAAAACAGTTCAGTCAAAAGTTGACGGAGCTAAACAATATAGCCTGAAAGAAGCATCTGCGTTGGTGAAACAAGTAACCACCTGCAAATTTGATGCATCTGTTGATCTGCATATCCGTTTGGGAGTTGATCCTAAAAAAGCAGACCAGGCGATCCGTGGTACAGTAACATTGCCGCATGGTACAGGTAAAACAAAAAAAGTATTGGTGCTTTGCACTCCCGATAAAGAAGAAGCAGCAAGAGCAGCCGGTGCAGATTATGTAGGTCTAGATGAATTTGTAACAAAGATCGAAGGTGGTTGGGTTGATGTAGATGTTATCATTGCAACACCACAAGTGATGCCGAAGATCGGTAAGCTCGGTAAAGTGTTAGGTCCAAGAAACCTGATGCCAAATCCCAAAACTGGTACGGTTAGTAATGATGTAGCTGCTGCAGTTAATGAAGTAAAAGGCGGTAAGATCGCATTCAAGATCGACAAAGCTGGTATCATCCATGCTTCTATCGGTCGTGTAAGTTTTACGCCGGAAAAGATTGCGGAAAATAGCCAGGAGTTATTGAATGCGATCATTAAAGCAAAACCATCTTCATCTAAAGGAACTTACCTGAGAGGTGTAAGCATGGCAAGCAGCATGAGTCCCGGTATAACTATTGACACAAAAGGATTCATTCATTAATCACCAGGATCAAAACAAAATTGACAAAGTCAAAATCTCAATAAAATGACTAAAGAACAAAAAAACGAAGTAATTGAACTGCTAAAAGGCAAGTTCTCTCAATACAACAACTTTTATGTTACCGATACTGAATCGTTAACGGTAGCACAGGTGGTTAAGCTTCGCCGTGCTTGTTTCAACAAACAAGTTGAAATGAAAGTAGCAAAGAATACATTGATCAAAAAAGCAATGGAATCATTGGATGCAGAACGTTATACAGGTGTTTATGATTCACTTCACAAAGTAACGGCATTGATGTTTTCTGAGAATCCGAAAGACCCTGCTTTGATCATCAGTTCTTTTCGTAAAGAAAGTAAAGGGGAGATGCCTGTATTAAAAGCAGCCTTTATCAATGGTGATGTATACATGGGTAATGATCAATTAGCGTCATTAGTTAAGATCAAAACGAAGAACGAATTGATCGGTGAAGTAATTGGCTTGTTGCAATCACCTGCAAAGAGAGTTATTGCGGCATTGCTGCATAACGCAGAGAAGAAAGGGGAAGCAGCACCAGCAGAGTAATTTACAGTTAGCAATAAGCAACAGGCAAAAATTGCCAATTGCAAATTGTCTATTGAATACTAATAAAAGCCCAGGCCTGAGGGTTATAATCAAAGGCAAAGTTTTTTTAATCATCCGTCGGATCCGCCGCAGGCGGAAAAGAAGACGGGAAAAATTTAAATCAAATGGCAGACGTAAAAGCATTAGCAGAAGGCCTTGTAGCCTTAACAGTAAAAGAAGTACAGGAATTGGCTGACTTCTTAAAATCAGAATACGGAATTGAACCAGCAGCTGCAGCAGTAGTTGTTAGCGGTGGTGGTGATGCCGGCGCAGCAGCAGTTGAAGAAAAAACTGCATTCAATGTAGTATTGAAAAGCGGTGGTGCATCTAAACTAAATGTAGTTAAGATCGTTAAAGAACTTACTGGTTTAGGTTTGAAAGAAGCAAAAGACCTGGTTGACGGCGCTCCTAAGAACATCAAAGAAGGCGTTTCTAAAGCAGAAGCGGAAGAAATTGCAAACAAGCTGAAAGAAGCTGGTGCAGATGTAGAAATTGCGTAATGCTTTTTGAAACTTATAATTATGATCCCGGCCATTGTGCCGGGATTTTTTATTAGAATGTTAAGTACGGAGCAATCTTTTTATAAACATCCTCTGTCACTGCCATTACTTTCTTAATATCTTCTAAATTGGAAAATGATCCATGTTCATTTCTGTAAGCGATAATTGGATTAGCTAAACTGTATTTGATGTAAGGATGGGCTTTTAATTCATCAACTGTTGCAGTATTGATGTTTATCTTTTTTACAGATGGATTATCAAGTTTCAAATATTGTTTGATCTTTTGAAAAGTAGAATCTGGTAAGCCATAAGTTTCTCCAATTTGTTCTACCGAATAAAAACCACCGAGCTTTTCTCTGAATGTTACAATTCTTGCGGCGAGTTTACTACCAATACCCGGTAATGAAATAAAAGCAGATGTATCAGCAGTATTTACATCAATGATCGAGTATCGGGCAGCATACGTTTTTGCTGGTTGTATTTCTTCTTTTGACTTTAATGAAACAAAGTCATCATTGGGTTTTGAAGGGCCCGATTCAATTTTGATATAAGGCTTCAATCTTTCATATTCATCATCATAGAGTCCGTAAATTTTTTGGAGATCTTCTGGCTTATAAAAATGTCCGCCTTTGCTCACATAGTTTTCTATCGTCTTAATTGTTCTGTCTCTTAATCCTAGCCTCTTCCAATCTGCAGTTGAAATAGTGTTAGGATCAAAATAAAATAGTTCTCCTTTTGGAGTCGCATTTTCATTATAACTGCTTTTTCTTTTGTCGTATTGATAAGCATAAGTATTTTCCTGATCATCTT
>DASUTO010000067.1:0-4425 GCA_036374555.1 Chitinophagaceae bacterium | reverse complement strand
TCGAAAAAAATATGGTAATAAATATATATGGCCTTTATACGATAGCTATGATATTTTTATGGCAGACCTTGATGGGAAAATTGTTAAGCAGTTAACAAATAGCAAGGGATATGATGCAGAAGCAACTATCTCTCCAGATGGAAAGAAAATGTTGTACACCAGTGACAAAGATGGCGATATTGATCTGTATATGATGGATCTGAAAACTGGTAAGGAAGAAAGGATCACTAATACACTTGGTTATGATGGAGGTGCATGGTTTAGTCCGGATGGCAAAAAAATTATTTGGAGAGCAAGTCGTCCAAAGACAGAAACAGAAATAAAGGAATACAAAGAGCTGCTTGCTGAAAATTTAGTGGCGCCGACAAATATGGAAGTGTTTGTAGCAAATGTTGACGGCAGCGATGTAAAACAGGTGACAACGTTCGGCCAGGCAAACTGGGCGCCTTATTTTATGCCTGATAGCAAACGTATCATCTTTGCCAGTAACCACGAATATAAAAGAGGATTTCCTTTCAACTTATATACGATCAATGGTGATGGTACCGGTTTGAAAAAGATAAGTCATGACAATGGATTTGATGCCTTCCCCATGTTTAGCCCCGATGGTAAAAAATTGATTTTCTGTAGCAACAGAAACAACGGAGGTACAAGAGATACCAACGTTTTTATTGCTGATTGGACAGAATAAAGTCGGTCTTTCTGCGTTTATTCGGAACAGTATTTGTTTGACGACTCTAATTCTAAACACGACTATATGAAAACGCAGGTACTAGCTACAGCTTTATTCTTTGTTTGTTTTATCTCTTGTAAAAAAGAAACCACTTTTAGCAATAATCCCGATGCAAATGATTTGCATAATAAAGCCGTCGGAGCTTCAGCAAACCAGCTGTTAAGTGCAACTACTTACAAATCCTTAAAAATTGAAATTCAATACATGACTGGTTATACGCCGGATGCCGGTGCTTTAAATCATTTGCAAAATGTTTTGAACACTTATCTTAATAAGCCTTCTGGTATTACCATAGTCACAAAAGAAATTTCTGCATCATCTTCTGGCACCTTGTCAATAGACCAGGTTAAAGTAATTGAAGAGCAAAACCGGACAGTGTTTACTACGGCCGATCAGTTAGGAGTCTATGTCCTTTATACGAATGGAAATTTTACAGATAACAATGTTTTAGGCGCTGCATTCAGAAATACTTCCATGGTGATTTTCGGCCAAACGATTCATGATAACTCCGGCGCATTAGGACAAACCAGTCGTACAAAACTTGAAGGCACAGTACTCGATCATGAATTTGGTCATATCATTGGACTCGTTGACCTTGGTTCAGGAATGCAAACAAATCATAAAGATGCTGCACATGGAAATCATTGCAGCAATACAAATTGCCTTATGTATTATGCTTCTGAAACAAAAGACATTCTTGGCATCCTTCTTACCGGCAATATTCCTTCTTTCGATACAAACTGCATAGCCGATATGCATGCAAATGGTGGCAAATAGTTTGAAGTTTGATGTTCAATTATTTGAGGTTAGCTGGAAACCTTTAACTTCGAAGCTCAAACCAAAACTTCAACTACATGGAAACCGGCATGCTTCATCTACACAGTATTCTTCGGTGGATCATTTTATTATTATTACTTGTTTGCCTGGTACAGGCCATGTCGAAAAATATCGCAGTAAGAAAAATGAGTTTGTGGTTACTGATCAGTGCGCATCTTATGCTCATAGTAGGAATATACCAGGTGTTCTTTGGCCGGTACGGAATTAATAAAGGATTGCCTGCGGGAGTCGAGCTTATGAAAGATAAGTTTTACCGGTTCTTTTGGGTAGAGCATCCATTAATGATGATTATAGCGATCATTCTGATAACGGTTGCCCGCGGCAAGGCAAAGAACCTGAATTATAAATCAGTGACATGGCTATTGATAATTGCTTTATTGGCAATTCTTGCTGCAGTTCCCTGGCCATTCAGAGAAATAGTAGGTGAAGGAAGAACATGGTTCCCTGGTATGTAAAAAATTTAAAGTCCGCCGGAGGCGGACTTTTTTATTTTGATTTGTCTTCGCGGTAAAAAATTTTGCCAACTATTTTCCAACCGTCTTTTGTTTTCAGCAAACTCATGATATCGTGAAAATAAAATGTTGGATACTCAATGGTCAATTTGGCTGAAGCTGCATTTCCAAACACCTGGATATTTTCAATTTTAGTTTTACGTTCTGTTTTTGTGCCGGTGTTTCTCATTCTTGCCATAAAATCTTTTAGTGCAACATTCATCACTGTATCATTTCGCATGTATCGCATTTGTCCGTCCGGTACAAATGCTTTTGAAAACATCAGGCTGTCTCCATTGGTGCCACCATCAAGATAATAGGTGAGTACGGTTTGTATTTCCTGCATGGTTTTAAGATCGGTCTGGGCTTTTGTTGTAAAAGAGAAAGTAATAAGAATGGCAGATAAGAAGATAATTTTACGCATACAATTGGTTTTAGTGAACTGAAAGTATAATGCTTTAACTGTAATAGAAAGTTAAAATCAACCAGCGATCGATTTCAATGCTGAACAGAAAGTTTTCATCTCATCAATTGTGCCCATACTTACACGAGACCATTTGCCGCCAAAATGATCGCGATATTGAACCAATATATTTTTAGCCTGCATCTTTTGGGAAAAGCCAGGTCCGATCTTCCCGATATTGAACAGGATAAAATTTGTATGAGATGGAATGTATTCCAACGAAAGCTCCTTAAATGTTTTATAGCAAATATCTCTTGCCTGTGCTATTTTCTCTTTGCAATCTTTCACAAATGCCTGGTCCTTTAAAGCGGCTGACGCGGCAGCAACCGTAACCACACTAATATTGGCATCAGGCCATGGTTGAAATGCTGACAATTTTTTAATTGTATCGGGATGCGCAATTACATAGCCAATTCTTGCACCCGCCAGTCCATATATTTTCGAAAAAGTTTTTGCCACCACAATGTTCTGATTTTTTACTGCCAGGTCTTTTAAAGAAGGAAGATCGGCAAACTCAGTATAGGCTTCATCAACTAATACCATACATTTCTTACTGGATTCAATTACGAAATTTCTAAGCAATTGATCTTCCACATAAGTGCCGGTGGGATTGTTTGGATTGCATACATACATCATTCTTGTGTCGGCATCTATGGCCGACATCATTGCTGAAAGATCAAGTGTTTTATCATTAGCAACAGGCATTCGTTTAAATCCCAGGCCGAAAGATCCTGCTTGTCCGTTCCAAACACGATAAGAAGGCTCTGCAGTAATGATCTTTCCTTTAGTTGAAGAAACGAGTAAAGAGACAAGTCCAAGAAATTCGGATGAACCGGCGCCGAACAAAATATTTTCTATTCCAACACCCCAGGAACCTGCAACTTGTTTTTTTAGGATCGATACATGGTCATCGGGATAGCGGTTAGAGTTTCCTGCTACTTCAGTCATAACCTTTCTTGCAGCTGCTGAAGGACCGTATGCATTTTCATTCCCGTTCAGTAAAATAATTCCGGCCGCCCTGTACCTTTCTTTTTCCGTGGCAAAAATTGCCGGTGTTAGACTTAATCCTGCTAGTGCAGCAGTAGTGTTTCTTAACCATTGACGACGGGAGGAATTGTTTGACATATAAGTGATATAAAAAAATATTTTATCTTACCGGGACACCAAATTGTTTTTTGGATCACTGATAACCCGGATGAATTGTTTCATTTCGTCCAGTGTTCCTACACTTACTCTTGCCCAATGCCCGTCGCTGTATTTATTTGATCGCATGATTATTTTATGTTTGTTTAACATATCTGCAGAATATTCGCCGGGATAGTTTTTTACCGGGTAAAAAATAAAGTTGGTGTAAGAAGGAATAAACTGGATCCCCATTTTTTTCATTTCATCCATTGTATATTTTCTTGCGGCTTCATTTTTTTGTTTGCTCATTAATTTATGTGGTTCATCATCCAGGCTGGCCATTGCGGCATTCAGGCTGAGTACACTTACTGCTAATTGAGAACTTTGAAAATAATCAGGTTGCAGTTTTTTTATTAAAGTTGAATGTCCGATCACAAAACCTATTCTCAAACCCGCCATAGCATGTATCTTGGAAAAAGTTTTAATGACAAGAATGTTTGGATTTTTCTCTATCAAGCTTATCATTGACTGGCTGTCGGGGTTGTCTAAAAACTCGTTATACGCTTCATCGATCAGGACAGCTGCTTTTTTAGAGGCCTCTTCGCAAAATCTTTTTAATTCATCTGCTTTTACAATTGTGGCGGTGGGGTTTGCAGGATTGCAGATATAGACTAATTGTGTTTCGTTATTGATCGCTTTCATCATGGCGGGCAGATCATGCACTTTTTCTTTTGTAAGCGGTACCTCAATCACTTTCGTGCCGATCTTTTTTGCCG
>DASUTO010000066.1:0-2450 GCA_036374555.1 Chitinophagaceae bacterium | reverse complement strand
TCCTTTTTTTCAAACTGGTTAAAATCAACTGCTCCGCCGAACGTAAGATTGTGTTTTTTCTTATTTAGCCTGAAACTAATACCCGGTGTATTTTGAATACGGTTGAATATAAAGAAATTACTTAATGAGTCCACCATCTCTTCGTATTTTCCATTAAGGCTTTTTATATTGGTAAGCCGATCATTCTTGCTATTACTATAAGTGAAGCCATAGGTGAGCTCCATATAAAAATCTTTTCTAAGCGGCTCTGTGTAAGAGATCCTTGAACTGAGTGTATTGTTAACATTGTCGGTGATATTTACCTGGTCGGTAGTGTCACGTTCGTTGAGAACCCCATTCTTATAATAATTGTTCAAAGAATATAATATCCCTTCAGATTTTGCACTGGTCCAGTTAAAATCTGTATTGATAGAAAGTGTCCTTGCCAGTTTCTTAAACTTATGCCGATAAAGGAGAGAGGATGTTACATTGTTTTTATCCGTATTGGTTTTGCTCTTTCTTGTACTATTATTGATAAAATCACCTTGCTCATCCAACATTTCAGTAGCATAATTAACTTCGGCGAGGCTTGAATTATTATTGAACCTGGATGTCCATTTCAATGAATTGTTTGAATCAAGATTGAACTCCATCGTCATATTAGCTGCATGCTTGTTTGTTGAAGTACGATTGTCTGAGGTACTGTTACTGCTCCACGGATCAGTGTTAGGCAAAAACGTCTGAGAAAAAGTTTTTGTCAGTCCCGGTGCAATAACCTTTGAATATTTGTAACCACTGTTAAAGCTGTTTTTCTCTTTATTAAATTTGTCGCTGAAATGAAATCCGGCATTCCAGTTCTGGGGAATACCGTTCCTGCCACCATAATAATTCTCATCACCCCCGCCGTCAAAACTGATATACATTCCTCCGTCATCGGTCACTCCACTAGTCATATTACTGGCCGCGCCGCCATAGTTTTGTGCATCTTGCCAGTCAAGGTTTGTTTGGCCGGTATTACTCATTATTCCATAACCTGCGACCTTTCTTTTATTCTTGAAAAAGTTTGCCATAGCGGAGTTATCATACTTATCCGGTAGTCCTCCACCCAATTCTACTTTTCCAAAGTACCCCGCCATTTTTTTCATCTTAAGATTGATCGTTTTATCCCTGACTCCATCGTCAATACCCGTGAAAGCTGCCTGGTCGCTTTTTTTATCAAACACCTGGACTTCCTGTACAGCATCAGCACGAATATTTTTTGTTGCAATGCCTGGGTCAGTGCCAAAAAATTCCTCTCCATCCACCAACACTTTTGTTACCCGTTCACCCATGGCGGTTATCTGGCCGTTTTTATCAACAGTAATGCCGGGCAACCGTCGCAATAGCTCTTCCACATTAGCGCCGGGTCTTACTTTAAAGCTATCGGCTGTATACACAAGTGTATCGCCTTTGATCTTGATAGGAGAGCCGCTTTTTACAATTACCTCGGAAAGCAGCTTGCTTTTTGGAGTAAGATGAACATTGCCAAGATCAGCAGGTGCATCTGCTTTTATTTCTATGTTATCAAAATAATCACCCATATAAGGGTGTGTTACCATGAGAATATAACTTCCTTCTTTAAGACCTTGTATCTTAAAATTGCCATCTTTATCCGCACGGGTAAATTTCACAAGCACAGAATCTTTTTTACTTAAAACCGAAATAACGGTATTGACCAGGACCCTGTTTTCTGAAGTGTCTTTCAGGCTGCCTTTTAAAGTCTGCGATTGTGAAAATGCTGAAGAAGCTATGAACAATAGCAGTAAGGAACAAGTGAGTTTTCTCATGGCGATAACAGAGGTTTAGTTTAATTGATCAGTGGTGTCTTCAGGGGGGTGGATCAAACAAGTCCGCTAAATTCCTGCATCTAATTGAATTCTAATAGAAATAGACTCTAATTTTACGTTAAAGGGTCGTATATTCCATAAGCGGAAGCCGGAAACAAAAATCGTATGACTCAAAAGAGCAAAAAATCCACAAACGATACGGACGAGACACAAGATCCAAAGCCAAGAGTCGTAAAAAAAAAGTACGAAGAGGAGAACTTTGTTGATACTTCCAAAACCGTTTGGAACTATTCGATCCTTACGGATGATGATATAATGAATTTTCAAAATGGCACACATTATTCTCTGTATAAAAAATTTGGTTCACATTCCATCCAGGTCAATGATGTTTGGGGTGTTTACTTCTGTGTATGGGCACCTAATGCAAGCTCTGTTTCTGTAAAGGGAAATTTTAATGATTGGACGAATCATACCCACGAATTATATCCTCGCTGGGATAAAAGTGGAGTTTGGGAAGGATTTATTCCGGGATTCAAGTTAGGAGAGGTTTATAAATATCATATCATCGGTTATAAAAAAAGAGCACTTGATAAGGGTGATCCATTTGCAAATTTTTGGGAGAAGCGACCATTGACCGCATCCATT
>DASUTO010000065.1:0-4050 GCA_036374555.1 Chitinophagaceae bacterium | reverse complement strand
AACGTGGGCAAGAGCCTGGCCGGGTACGCAATCACCGATCGCATAGATCCCGGTAACATTGGTTTGATAGAATTTATCAACCATTATTTTGCCCTTTTCTGTTTTGATACCAAGTTCTTCTAAACCTATTCCTTCAATATTGGCTGAAACACCAATTGCACTTAATAGTACTTCTGCTTCAAGAGTGACTTCTCCCTCGGGAGTTTTCACCTTTGCTTTTACGCCAGCGCCTGAAGTATCAACAGATGTGACCTCACTGCTGGTCATTATAGTAATACCATTCTTCTTAAAATTTTTATCGAGTTCCTTTGAAATTTCTTCATCTTCTACCGGCACGACTCTTGGCAAAAATTCAACGATGGTAACTTTTGTACCCACACTATTATAGAAATAACCAAATTCAACACCAATAGCGCCACTGCCAACAACGATCATAGATTTAGGTTGTTTAGGTAATGACATTGCTTCACGATATCCAACGATTTTTTTGCCATCCAGTTTCATTGAGGGCAATTCACGGCTGCGACCGCCAGTTGCAACGATGATATATTTAGCTTCAACAACCTTTTTAGTTCCGTCCGGGGCGGTTACTTCGATCTGGCCTTTGGCTTTTAGTTTTCCAAAGCCCATGTGAACCTCGATCTTATTCTTCTTCATCAAAAACTGAACGCCACGGCTCATTTTATCGGCCACACCACGGCTGCGTTTGATGATCGCTTCAAAATTTGGAGTGCAGCTGGCTTCAATGCCGTAATCTTTTGAATGCTTTATGTCTTCTAAAACCTGGGCGCTTTTCAACAGGGCTTTTGTGGGTATACAACCCCAGTTGAGGCAAATGCCCCCAAGACTTTCTTTTTCTATAATTGCTGTTTTAAAACCTAACTGGGCGGCTCGTATTGCGGCTACATACCCGCCGGGTCCGCTGCCAAGAACTACTACGTCGTAGGCCATAATGTTGATTTGGGGTTTTAGATTTAAGATTTCGGATTTTACACCGGGTTGCGAAGCTACTGGAAAACAAGCATTCAAAAAAAGACGAACAAGGAACCGGGCCCTGAACGGAGCGTCGCAACAGTAGCCTAATCAAGGCTCAATAGTTGGTATCAAAATATTAACTTTGAACCTCTGAAAGCCAACGCTGTAAACGATTTAAACTAGTCATGGATCTGAAGAAAAAAATCTTAAATCTACAATCTGAAATCTAAACTCATTCCCTTACCTTTGCCGTCCTAAATTTTTGTTCATCATGGCTAGAGTATGTCAGGTTACAGGTAAGGTACCCGTCACAGGGAATAATGTTTCTCACTCAAATATCAAGAGTAAGCGTCGTTTTCTGCCCAACCTTCAGACAAAACGTTTTTTCCTGGCCGAAGAAGATAAATGGATCACCCTGAAATTGTCAACTGAGGGTATCCGTACTATCAACAAAAACGGACTTTACAACGTTGTAAAGGAGTTGAGAAAAAAAGGACAACACATCTAAATCTGAATAGACAATGGCAAAGAAAGGTAATCGTGTACAAGTGATATTAGAATGTACTGAACACAAAACAAGTGGTCAGCCGGGCACCAGCCGTTATATCACCAAGAAAAATAAAAAGAACAATCCTGAAAGATTGGAGTTGAAAAAATACAATCCAATATTAAAGAAGGTAACTGTTCATAAAGAGATAAAGTAAATCAGTTAATTAGTTATTGGGTAATTGGGGATCAGCACGAATACTAATAAACTAATAAACAAATAAACATATTAACTAAGGAATCATGGCAAAAGCAGCAAAAACCGCGATCAAGACCAAAGACCAAAAGGCAGCAGCCGAGGCAAAGAACTGGAGTAAAGTGATCAAGGCCGTACGCAGCCCTAAAACAGGAGCTTATAGTTTTAAAGAGGCTATCGTGCACAAGGATAAAGTGAAAGAGTTCCTGGCGCAGAAATAACACACCCAACTCCCCCAAAGGCGGAGAATAATGATATGGCTATCACTCAGGGGTGATGGCTTTTTTATTTTACTGATATTGTTCTTAAGTGGGGATTTGAATTTTGGAATTTGATATTTTTAAAATATTATGGGATTTCTAAATAAGTTATTTGGTAAAAAAGAAAAGGAAAGCCTTGACCATGGTTTGCAAAAGACCAAGGAAGGATTTTTGACCAAGCTTACCAAAGCGGTAGCCGGTAAAAGCACCGTTGACGAAGAAGTGCTGGACAATTTAGAAGATGCATTGGTAAGTGCGGATGTTGGAGTTGACACAACTATTGAGATCATTAAAAAGATCGAAGATCGGGTTGCGAAAGATAAATACCTGGGAACATCTGAACTCAATAAGATTTTGAAAGAAGAGATTGAGCAATTACTTGTAGATGCTCCTGCATCAAATAGTTATGCTTTTGATTCTGATCTTCCGACCAAGCCATATATTATACTTGTAGTAGGTGTAAATGGTGTCGGTAAAACTACAACGATCGGTAAGCTGGCTTATAATTTTAAAGAAGCAGGAAAGAATGTTTTACTAGGTGCAGCAGATACATTTCGTGCAGCGGCGGTTGATCAACTCACGATCTGGAGTGAAAGGGTCGGGGTGCCGATCATAAAACAGGATATGGGTAGCGATCCTGCCGCTGTTGCTTTTGATACAGCGCAAAGCGCCGTGGCAAAAGGCAGTGAAGTTGTTTTAATAGATACTGCTGGAAGATTGCATAATAAGGCCCATTTGATGGAAGAGCTGAGTAAGATCAAAAGAGTAATTCAAAAAGTAATTCCGGATGCGCCACATGAAGTATTGCTGGTGCTTGATGGAAGTACTGGTCAAAATGCGTTGGAGCAGGCAAAACATTTTACTGCCGCAACAGATGTATCAGCAATAGCAATCACAAAATTGGATGGAACAGCAAAGGGAGGGGTTGTACTTGCAATTGCAAATCAGTTCAAGATACCTGTAAAATTTATTGGAGTGGGTGAAAAGATGACAGATCTGCTTGTGTTCGATAAGCATGAGTTTGTGGATAGCTTGTTTGATCTTGAAAAATAAATTGTTCAATTGTCAAATGGCTAAATTGTTATTGACAATTACCATTGACCATTTGCGATAATGAAGACAAAGAAATTACATAAAGACAAAGTAAATATCATCACTCTTGGGTGCAGCAAGAATATGGTGGATAGCGAAGTGCTGAGCGGTCAATTGCTGGCTAATGAGATAGATGTTGTACATGAGAATAAAAAATTGGATCACAATATAGTTGTTGTAAATACGTGTGGCTTCATTGAAAAAGCAAAAGAAGAATCCATTAATACGATCTTAGAGCAGGTTGAGTTAAAGAATAAAGGTCGGCTTGATAAGGTTTATGTTACCGGTTGCCTGAGTCATCGCTATAGAGATGACCTGGAGAAAGAAATCCCTGGTGTGGATGCCTGGTTTGGTACAATGGAATTACCGCTTATCTTAAAAAAATTCGAAGCAGATTATAAAACTGAATTGATCGGCGAAAGATTGTTAGCGACACCGCAACATTATGCGTATCTAAAAATTTCTGAAGGCTGCAATCGCACCTGTTCATTTTGTGCAATCCCATTAATGCGTGGCGGGCATGTAAGTAAATCGATCGAAGAGATCGTAAAAGAAGCGGAGAGTTTGGTAAGACGCGGGGTAAAAGAAGTAATGCTGATCGCACAGGAGCTTACCTATTACGGGTTGGATATTTATAAAAAAAGGATGTTGGCTGATCTGTTGCATCGTCTTGCAGATGTAAAAGGATTGCAATGGATACGACTTCATTATGCATATCCTTCAAAGTTTCCGTTAGAGATATTGGATGTAATGAGAGAAAGAGAAAATATCTGCAACTATCTCGATATGCCTTTGCAACATGCAGCTAACAATATGCTGAAAGCAATGAAGCGACAGATAACAAGAGAGGAAATGGAAGAGTTGATCGTTGCGGTTCGTGAAAAAGTGCCAGGGATTTGCTTAAGGACGACATTGATCGCTGGTTTTCCCGGGGAAACACAGGATGATGTAGAAGAATTAAAAATGTTTTTACAAAGACAA
>DASUTO010000064.1:0-8121 GCA_036374555.1 Chitinophagaceae bacterium | reverse complement strand
CAGTTAAATGCATGACGATCACACGATCAGGAAAAGACGCTAACACTTCACGGGTGTAAGTAATACCGCCAACTGTAAAAGAAGTTTTCGCAATCGCTTTTTCAATATCCAGTTCCCTGTAATAATTTGTATAGTTACCATGGCCCTTGAAAGAAAGGTGAAAATTACCAACAGGCTGAAACATTTGCCCATGGGATTTTTTGCTGAGTATTATTCTATTTGCCATTTGCTCGGCTTCTTTTTGTTTGCCTTCGAATATCAGTTTTCGTATTGAACCCAGGGAATCCAGCGCCAGAGGATTGTCATTTCGGTTAGGGCTGCCGCTCCAGACTGTGTGCTCATTTAATTGTATAGTTTCTTTTTCTACATTTCCATAAACCATTGCACCCAGTCTTCCGTTACCAATGGGCAAAGCATTTTCCCACGTGTTACCAGATGGTTGTTTGTACCAAAGTTTCAAGCTTGCTTTACTTTGAGATAAGCCGGCGACTGATACAAGGAAAAAAAATATAGAAAGTAGTTGTTTCATTTAACACCAGGTTAATCAATTCCTTGTTTTAAGACACTTCAATCATTGCTTTAATAACTCCATTCGTGGGGTCGAGCCAGTTTTCAAATTCACCTATTACATCATCAAAAACTACACGATGCGTAATATAGGTGGTGGGAGTGATCTGCCCCCGTTTTATACAAGCAATTACCTGTTCAAAATCTTTTCTTATTGCATTTCGACTGCTCATTAATGTGCCCTCTCTTTTATGAAATTCAGGATGACTAAAAGAAATATTTTCCTTTTGCAAACCAATCAATACGTATCGGCCACCATGTGCCATATATTGAAAAGCCGTATTGATCGCTTTCAGGTTTCCTGTTGCATCGATGACGGTTGTTGGCATATCGCCATAAGTTATTTCCATCAACTTTTCAAGAACGTTATCCTCAAACGCATTCACAAGATGATCAGCTTTCAAAATTTTCCTACAAAACTCAAGTCGTTGTTCATTTATATCTGATATGATCAGTTTAGCTCCGGCTATTTGAGTAAATTCTGCTGTTGCCAATCCAATTGGCCCTGCGCCTATTACTAACACAAACTCGCCAGGTTTAATCGCTGCACGGCTCACCCCATGTGCACCTATTGCTAATGGCTCCACTAATGCGAGTTCATCAGCAGTTAATCCTTCGCCATGCAACAAGGATGACGACGGAACTGAGAGATATTCTACCATGCCCCCATCAGCATGAACACCGCATACTTCCAGATTTGCACAGCAATTTGGTTTTCCCATCCTGCAAGCGATGCAATCACCACAATTGAAATAAGGTATAAATGAGACTGTTTCACCTTCTTTGAAACCTGGTGCATTATCAAATTCAATTAATTCGCCAGCCAATTCATGTCCTAATATTCTTGGATAGTTGAAAAACGGTTGTGTGCCTTCGAACGCATGCAGATCCGTTCCGCAGATACCGATACGCTTGATCTTAATGATCGCATGATCTTTTCTCAATGGTGGTGTTTCACTGCTATTGTACTCAAGTAGTCCCGGACTTTTGCACACAAGTGTTTTCATCACGCTTATTTAAAAAGTAATTGGGAAAAATTGTACAAATTGTTTCTCCATACAGGCCAGGTGTGTCCACCCCGGTATTCACTATAGGTATATTTAACGCCCAATTCATCAAACTTTGCCATCATGACCTTACAATTATTGTAAGCAATATCTTCTTTGCCTCCCATCGAAATCCAAAAACTTTTCAGGTTATTGTTGATCAGTGCTGCATTCGCTTTCATAAAATCATATTGCGGATTTGCCAACTCGGGACGATTTCCAAACCATCCCGAGCTGAACACGCCGAGATAAGAAAACATGTTCGTATTTTTTATTCCCGCATACAATGTTTGTAAGCCACCCATTGACAATCCCGCTAATGCTCTATTCTTTGCATCCGTTTCTGCCCGATAATTTTTTTCGACAAATGGAATGATCGATTGCTTTAATTCATTTTCAAATGTTCTTAACACATTTTCATTAAATCCGGCTAACCCTCCCATACCAAAATTTCCATCAGGCATTACCACCAGCATTGGCTTTGCTTTTTTTTCTGCAATCAGGTTATCAAGTATCAGATCGGTTTTTCCTTGTGTAGCCCAACCTCTTTCATCTTCACCACCACCATGCAGTATGTATAGCACCGGGTATTTTTCATTTGTGTTATTATCATAGCCGGGTGGCGTATAGATATAAAACTGTCGCCATGAATTAGTGATTCTTGAATAATATTTCTTTATGCGTATATCGCCATGGGGAACATCTTTTAATGCATAATAGCCACCATTAGCAAATGGAATTTCAATGCCACTTGCCATTCTACCCATACCATAAAAAGTTTCACTTGCGGGATCGGCAACCGCAACTCCATCGATCAATAAAGAATAGTAATGAAATCCTTCACTTATAGAATCAGTTGTCACGATCCAGTAGCCGCCCGTGTCCCTTGCCATTTCATATTTTTTTACAAGATCGATCTGTACCCGTTGTGCATCGGGAGCTTTAATTCGAAAGACAACTCTATTATCCGGCAATATTTGTGGATACTTTGCTGAACGTGTATTGGTAGAAGCGGATGAACCTAAAATTGTGTATTTAGGGAAAGTTGAAATGTCAACCGGTTTAAATAAAAATTGAGAAAACATGTACAAGCCGTTTTTCCAAACTTTAAAATCATGGCCCCCCGGTTCTATGTAATAAATATGAGGAACATTTTTTTCATACAGATAATCATGGGTTCTTTTACTGAAAGAAATGAGACCATCATTATCACCACATGATATCCATAGCAATTTCAATTTATTTTTTGCAGTTTCAGGATCGGGAACTAATTCCTCAGGTCTTTTGGTATTTGGTGCAGATGAAAAACCACCGACCCAGGTAAACTTGTCCAAATTACCCAAACCAAAATTCAACGATTGTCCGCCACCCATCGAGAGACCCGCGATTGCCCGGTGTTCCCTGTCAGTAAGCACCGGATATTTTTTTTCAATGAAAGGGATCAGGTCATTAAGTAAATCTTTTTCAAATGTGGAGAATGCTGCTACTTTAGCGCTGTCAAAAACGTTTCCACCTGCACGATCATCTTTCATTGCCCTGCCATTGGGCATAACCACAATCATCGGTTTAATTTTATTCTCTGCATACAGATTATCAAGAATAACTTGTGGTTTACCGCCTTTCAACCATTCTTTTTCATCGCCACCGATACCATGCAAAAGGTATAGAACGGGATATTTTTCTTTTTTGGAATAACCGGGTGGAGTATAGATCAATGCCCTGCGATTTGCGCCAACTGTTTTTGAAGTATATGTTATTGTATCAATTTTTCCCGGGGCAATACCTGTACGCAACGAATCAAAACCCGGCGGGGCTTGTTTGGCAATCGTTGTCTGCGCCTGTGCAACCAGACACAACATTATTAAAGATGTAATTGAAAGAACCGTCCGTATCATTTTATGAATTTTAATATTTAGGTTTTTTGTAATTATTATTTAAGCGCCAGCACCACAACTGAAAAGGGCGGCATCTTTACCGAAAGGTCACTTCCGTTGAGTGTTGCGCCGGTAAACGCAGCCGGTCTAACTTTTTGCGGATTATCAAATGTGTTATGGTCCTGTAGTTTTTCCGACTGCAGGATGCGGCCTGTAACTGATTTTACATTTAGCGTACCCAGGATTATCTCTACTTCCTGCCCGGCATTCGCGTCAATATTCACTAATGAAATATGAGTTACACCGTTTTTATCTTTTGATGCAGAGGCAGAGACTGCCTGTATTTTTTTATCACCCATTATATAATCATTACTTGTCATCACGAGCGGAATCATTTGTGCATCCTGGTGCACATTATACATTTCCATTACATGATAGGTAGGTGTCAGTACGAGTTTTTCTTCTTTGGTGAGAATAACAGCCTGCAACACATTTACCATTTGCGCCAGGTTGGCCATACGTACCCGGTCGCAATGGTTATTGAAAATATTCAGCGAAAGACCAGCAATCATCGCATCCCGCATCGAATTTTGCTGATACAGAAAAGCGCCATTGGTGCCGGGCTCCACATCATACCAGCCGCCCCACTCATCCACAATCAGCGCCACTCTTTTTTGCGGGTCGTATTTATCCATTACTTCCTTGTTTTTTTTCACCATCCGTTCCATACGCCAGGCCTGTTCCATGGTCCGGAAATATTCATCTTCAGAAAATTGGGTGGCCGAACCTTTTTTGCTCCAGTTTATAACTGAATAATGATGGATGGAAACGCCTTCAATACGCCGGGCGGGTATTTGCTTCATTACGGTTTCAGTCCATGCATAATCTTCGGTGCCTGGGCCAACAGCTATACGAAATAATCCTTCTGTATTACTGTAGCTCGTCATCATCGTTGCATATTTCCTGTATTCGTTTATATAATAATCAGCAGTCATATGCCCGCCGCAATCCCATGATTCATTTCCAATGCCCCAGTACTTTACTTTCCAGGGATTGGCCCTTCCGTTTTGTGCACGCATATCAGTAAGATAACTGGCGCCATTGGCGTGATTAACATATTGCACCCAGTCCACCGCTTCCTGCACAGTACCGCCGCCCATATTGACAGCGAGGTAAGGTTCCGCTCCAATCATTTCACAGAATTCGAGAAATTCATGCGTACCAAAACTGTTATCCTCTCTTACATTTCCCCATGAAGTGTTCGATATTTGTTTACGTTTTTCCCTGGGGCCTATTGCGTCTTTCCAGTGATAGGTATCGGCAAAACAACCACCGGGCCAGCGGAGCACAGGTGTCTTCAGTTTTTTAAGCGCATCAACAATGTCGAGGCGTATGCCGTTTTTGTTGGGAATAGTTTTACTCCCATTATAAATGCCATCATAAATACAACGGCCAAGATGCTCGGCAAAATGGCCGTAAATATTTTTATTGATCGTGTCTTTTGCTTTAGTGACGTCCAAAACGATCTTATTTTGGGCTATTGATTGCAGGTAAATACAACCAATTAAAACGATTGCGGAAAAAAGTTTTCGATTCATGATGATCATATTTATTTATCAGTTCTGAATGGTGACGCAGGTAAACCTTCTTTATTATATAAATTTGGATTCACAGGATTATCAGCCCATGCATAACGGACATACATTGGGGATGAAACATTATCATTCCACACAATAATTTTATTTCCTTCAATTTTTGCTTTTGCCCACACGAATTTTTTATCTGCACCTGCAACAGCAAACTCACCTAACTCTTCCCCATCATTTGTGATCAAGCCACTTCCGGTATTTGTAAAATTTATAATGATCTTATTGCCATCTATAGCAGATGACTGATAGATCGGGCCTGAGTGAACAATGTTTTCATTAAATGAAAGTTTTAATGCCGCTAAAGCCAATCTTTCACCTACATCTTTTTTATTATCCGGATGAATGTCATTCCATTCGCCAAGATCAATAGCTACTGCCATTGCAGTTTTTGGAACAGATAAAGATTTTAATTGCGATTCTCTTAGCATTGCCCAGCCGCTTTCTGATGGCAGATAATTATAATCCATGAACCCGGGAAGCTGTACGTATAAAAAGGGAAGTTCGCCTTGTTTCCATTTATTTCGCCAATCTATTATCTGAGCAGGCTGAAGTTTTGCATATTCCCCGGCTCGTCCTGCATTTGTTTCACCCTGGTACCATAAAAATCCTTTAATAGTGTAATTGATCAATGGAGCGATCATTGCATTGTATAACGCCGTTGGCTGACCTCCGGCATTAATACCACTGCCGCCACCAAATCCGCTACGAGGAACATATACTTCACCCACCCTGTACTGCCATGTTCCCTTCAGATCAATTGTATCATTACCGGCAAATAAGCAATAAGGTTTATCTGGAACAAAACCACCTTTGCCACTGGCATTAGTGACTCTTATAACAAAAATGTTTTTACCAGTTTTCAGCACATCTGCAGGTACATTATATCTTCTTTGCGGGTATTGATAGGTAGTATTGCCGACTTGTCGTCCATTTATATATAAAACATCTGCATCAACAATTCTTCCTAAGAATATTTTTGCGGATTTGCCGATCATAGCTGCCGGTACGTCAATTTCCTTTCTGTACCAAACAACACCGTTCAGATCTTTAATCCCCTGGTCTTCCCAATAACCCGGAATATTTATTGTTCGCCATTCTTTAGGGACATAAGAAACATCAAACCACTTTTTTTCTCCCATCAATCCAGGATCAGTCTGCACCTGCGATCGGTTTGGATTGTTTGCAGCAGCATTTCGATTCAAACTATTTATATACGCAGTATCCTTATTTTTTTGGATCGTACTTATCAATGTGGGAAAATCTCTTAGCCCTTCTTCACTTGTCCATGCTTCAATTGGAGTACCGCCAACACTTGCATTGATCAATCCAATAGGCACATGATATTTTTCATAGATCTTCCTTGCAAAAAAATAAGCAACTGCAGAAAAGGGTCTTACATCATCTCCAATAGCAGGTTTCCAGGAACCGGTCGGCAGATCATCTTGCGGGCCTTGCAGGTTTGTAAGTGTTGGTATCCAAAAATGTCTTATCGCTGGATAATTGGCTTCTGCAATATCCTTTGCGTATGTCACATCATGAATATTCATTTGATGCACCATATTCGATTGACCGCTGCATATCCAAACATCTCCAATTAAAATATCTTTTATAAAAATCTTATTGCTGCCTGTAATATCCATTGTGTAAGGGCCACCAGCTTTCATTCGGGGCAATTGCAGGATCCACTTGCCTTTTGCATCAGTTACAGTCTTATAATTTTTATTATTGAATTTAATGTTGACTTTTTCACCTTTTGAAGCCCAGCCCCAGATATTTATTTTAGCATCCCTTTGCAGGATCATACTATCTCTTACAAGACGGGGAAGCCTGATCTGTCCAAAAACAATTTGTGGGGCTATAAATCCAATGATAAAAATTATTATATGAATAACTTTTTTGATCATCTATTTCAATTGTGTATTACTTACAAAGGCAATTCGTTTACTATCCGGAGACCAGGAGGGGACATTGATCGTTCCTTGCCCGCCGAATACATAAGCAATGTTTTTTGGTACGCCACCACTTGCCGGCATCAATCGTAGATAAATTTTTTGATACCATGGGTGGTCTGTTGGATTGATCTCTTTTGGATACGAGAGAAAAACTATCCACTTTCCATCGGGAGAAAAATGGGGAAACCAATCGTTGTATTCATCAAATGTTACCTGTTCCTGGTTACTGCCATCAGGTTTCATCCTCCATAATTTCATGGTACCTGAACGAACAGAATTAAAATAGATCCACTTACCATCGGGACTATATTCAGGTGAATCATCCAATGTCGGTGTATTCGTTAATTGCTGTTCTTTTTTGGTATTGATATCAATTGCCCAGATGTCGTATTGATTCTTTCGCTGACCGGTAAATATTAATTTCTTTCCGTCAGTTGACCAGCTATGTAAATAGGAGTGACCTGAGTCGGCAGATGTGATCTGCACAGGGTTATCAGAACCTGTTACAGGTAGAATGAAAAGAGTTGAAATTCTTTTTTCGCCTACATGATTACTTATGGCAAGTTGTTTCCCGTCAAATGAAATAACATGATCATTATTATTTTGGTTGGCGAAACCTGTATTTAGTTTTTCGGGAGTGTTATTTTGTAAGTTGAATCTATATAATAACCCTTCGGAATTATAAATAAGATATTTCCCATCGGCTGTCCAGTTTGGAGCCTGGATGGAGTTAGGCACACTATATAATATTTTTCTGTGACCCGTTTGTATGTCCATTATTTCTAAATGGCTCCCGATATAATCGCGATATGGTCTGAAATCTTTGGCAGGAGGGATGATGATACGAACATTACTGAATACAGCTTGTTCTACTACATTCTCATTATGAGAACAGATGAAAAGACCTGCATATACTTCTTCGTTCAACATAAGTTCCTTAGAAGCCGTTTTGTAATTTTCTCCCGGGGTGGCTGCAGAAAAAATGAAAGTATTTCCTGAACGTTGCAGTTCGATATTAACGGCGGCATTGGAT
>DASUTO010000063.1:0-33351 GCA_036374555.1 Chitinophagaceae bacterium | reverse complement strand
TTGCCCAAACTTTTTAGGCTTTGCAGCATTTTTTGCAATTGATGAAATGCTTCGTTTGTTTTTCTTATCCATCATTGAACCAGCGCCGAAATCCTCTACGTCTAAAATTGTGTGATCATTTAAAAGTTGATCACGCAACGCTTCTACTCTTTCATACTCAGGATAATTCGTTTTATCATTCAACACTTTTGTAATAAACTCAAAAACAAAAGGAGAATGCATTCCATGCCCTTTACCATTCGATGCAGTGATCCAATGCCTGAAATATTTTACAGCAAGTTGAAGTGGCGAATACATTTAGCAAATTTCAATAATTAACAATTATTAATTTTTAATCCTTAATTGTTAATTACTCTTCTTCTCCCAAAGCTGGAATGAATAAGCATAAGCATGTTTTTCATCAGCAGGATTATCTGTTTTACTCACCAGCTTCCAGTCGTCTTTTTCGATCACAGGGAAATAGGTATCGCCTTCCAGCTCGGCATGGACTCTTGTCATATAAATTTTATTCGCCCGGTCAAAAGCGATCATATAAATTTGTCCGCCACCGATAATAAAAATTTCTTTGTAATTCAGTTCTTCGGCAAGTGATGCGGCCGCATCCACACTATCGACCACCGAAACGCCTTCCGCATTCCAACCCGCTTGTCTGGTGATCACAATATTTTTTCTTCCAGGTAATGGTTTGTTGCCAATTGACCCAAAAGTCTTTCTGCCCATCACCACCGGCATTCCCCAGGTGACATTCTTAAAAAACTTCATATCCTTTGGCAAATGCCAGAGCAGTTGGTTGTTTTTACCAATCACATTATTATCTGAAGCGGCGACGACGAGAGAGATTATCATAAAATTCCCTAATCCCCTAAGGGGCCTTTAAAAATTAGCAATGAAACGAAACTACTATGATTAATTGAATGTACAATCTAAGTCATCCGCCTCAGGCGGAGGACAGGGGTTTACACAGCAACCGGCGCCTTTATCGCCGGGTGACTCTGGTAATTCTCCAATGTAAAATCTTCGAATTTAAAATCAAAGATATTGTTAACTGAAGGATTTAGTTTCATTGTTGGTAAAGGAAACGGCGTTCTGCTTAACTGAAGCTTTACCTGCTCAATATGATTATTATAAATATGAACGTCTCCGAATGTGTGAACAAACTCACCCGGCTCAAGATCACAGACCTGTGCGATCATTAAAGTAAGCAATGCATAAGAAGCAATATTGAATGGAACTCCTAGGAATACATCAGCACTTCTTTGATAAAGCTGGCAACTTAATTTTCCATTTGCCACATAGAATTGAAATAAGGTGTGACAAGGCATCAGCGCCATTTCCGGCAGCTCCGTTACATTCCATGCACTTACAATTAAACGCCTGCTGTCAGGATTTGCCTTTATTTGTTTTATTAAATCAGCGATCTGGTCAACCACTTTTCCATCTTTTCCTTCCCAACTGCGCCATTGTTTTCCATACACAGGCCCGAGCTCACCGTTTTCTTTGGCCCATTCATTCCAAATACTTACTCCATTTTCCTTCAGGTAATTAATATTTGTTTCTCCTTTTAAAAACCAAAGCAGTTCATGAATGATACTTTTTGTATGGACTTTTTTTGTAGTAACAAGCGGAAATCCTTTTTGCAGATCAAACCGCATTTGATAGCCAAAACAACTTATTGTACCTGTGCCGGTACGATCATGTTTTTGAACACCCGTATCAAGAATATGCCGAAGAAGATCAAGGTATTGTTGCATGGCCGCAAGTTAAGAGAAAGCAGTGAGCCGTGGGCGGCATGCTCAGCGCTGTGAGTAAATTTGAATTTGCTGTAAATAAAAAACCCCGGTAAATATTTAACCCTATACCTATATTCACCGGGGCGGCCCAAAACCCTATGCAAGTGTTATAAAAAGATCATTGGATCGCTGAATCTGTACTTTGTCCTTGTGCATTTTCCTGCTTATAAACAGGCTTCATAATAATTACCGGCGATTCCGGCATTTCTTCCTGGAGAATATCAGAAAGCTTCCTGTGAAATCCTTTAAAAAAAGTTTGGCTTCTTTCTAATCTTTCTTCCAGTTTTATTTTGACCTCATTCGCTTCTGCCAGTTGTGCCTGCAGATCACTGATGAGCCTGTTTTTTTCTTCCAGTTCAAAAGAAAATTTTGAATGCTGCTCCTGGAGTTCTTTTATTGCTGCTTCCAGCTGTATTGCATTTGCGGTCGCATCTTGCAAAACATCCTTTAACGAAGCAATTTCCTGTTCCTTGTCATGAACAGCCGCCTGGAACTCTTTACCCGATTGCTCATTTATTTCCAATTTTTCATTGGCTTCCATCAACTTTATTCCAAGCTCCCTGAATTGTAGTTCAACCAGGTGATGATTTTTGATCCTTTGTTCCAATTGCTGCTGAAGAAAAACGATCTGTTGCTTTTTTTCATCCAACACATCTTTTAAGTATTCCTGCTCACTTATCCTTCTTTTTAGTTCAGCTTTTTCTTCGTCCCATTTTTGTATCATTGATGTAAAGCCGGTTCCATTTTCACAATAAACATTCAATTGATCACGCAAACTATTATTATCTTTTTCAAGATTTTCATAGGATACGGTCAATTGATGCAGTTCAGCAAGCAATTCTCTTTTTTCAATTTCATGCTGCTGCTTTATAGAATCGATCTGCTCAGTAGATATTTGTTGCAGATCTGTTTGTATCGTTTCCATAGTTTCATTATTTTTTGTTTCAGAATTTTTGTTACTGGTTCCCTGTAGTTGTTGATATTTCTCTGTAAGAACTTTAAAATCTTTTTGGATGGCGATGTAGCGGGCATTGCTGAAGTGCAAATAATTCATGATCTTCTTAGCCTCCTGGTCATTTCCACGCAAATTCAAAGGCATCAAAGAAATATCGTCATACCCGGCACATGACGCATCATTCTCAAAAATGAACGGCTGTTCGGCTTCTTTTTGTTTCTTTCTCTTATTACTATAATGAATTACTGTGGTGATCAGCATACCGATCAAGAGTGCAGGTAAGCTGATCCAAAGAAAGATCTGTAAGAATTTTAAAAAAACAATTAATGATGCATCAGATAACAGCAGCATATCTAAATTTTAGATAGAAAATGATCTGTTTAATAAAAATCAACGGCTGGTTGGCTGCTTAAGTGGTGAGATAGATGGTTAAGTATCGAAGCTCTCTGGTATACCCTCAGAATATCCAATCCGGTAGCTTCAAGAATAGTACCAAAACATACGATAAAGTCTTATGTGTAAATTTTTTGGAATTGTTTTTCTCCACAGGTCTATCGGAGCTTTGTTTTGAAGGGGAATGCCGCGGTCATTCGCCCTGGAGAAGGAAAAAATATCTGATTGATCGAAGCGTTTGGCGTCGCATCAGTAAAATATTATAAGCCTCTTCTTTTCATTTCTTTGCTTATCAAACCCAATTCACGACCTGTCTGTCCGCCGATAGAAGTGTTTTCCTGGGCACGGCGCATCAGGTAAGGCACCACATCTTTTATCGGGCCAAAAGGAAGGTATTTGCTCACATTGCATCCTGCTTTTGCCAGGTTAAATGTAATATTATCGCTCATCCCATATAGCTGGCTCCAGTGTACGTGATGATGTTTCAATGGCAATCCTTTTTGCTGTAACAATTCCACGGCAAGCATATTACTACGTTCATTATGCGATGCCACAACCAAAGAGATCTTATCAATATGTTCAATGCAGAATCCAACTCCTTCGTCAAAATCTTTATCGCTGCTTTCTTTGTTTGGCTGTATCGGTGAAGGGTAATTCATTTCCTCCGCTCTTTTTCTTTCCTTTTCCATATAAGCGCCGCGAACAAGTTTGGCACCGAGAATAAATTTTCTCTCAACAGCAGCCTCATAAGAATCTTTTAAGAACTGTAACCTGTCATGCCGATAATGCTGCGTAGTATTGTAAACAATACATTTTTCTTTATTGTAAGTATCCATCATCAGGACCGTTAATGCGTCAACAGGATCCTGTATCCATGTTTCTTCTGCATCTACAAACACACCAACATTTCCCTTTGCCGCTGTTTCGCAAATACGATGCATCCTTGTTCTTACCCGATGCCATTCGTCTTTCTCATCTCTTGAAAGATCATCTACTGCTTTCAAATGCTTTTTCATCAGGCTTCCTTCATTCTTATGCATCATTGTATCCAGTTTTTCCAGCAAACCAAATCGGGCAAAGCCAGTAACCTTTACACTCATAAAAGGTATATTCGGCTGTGTAGATGCATAATTTATGACCCGAATAAATTCATCACAAGCATGATCAAAGTTTTCTTCGCCTTCTTTACCCTCTACGCCGTAATCAAGTATTACCTGTACACCGTACTTTTCCAGCTTATCAGCAACCACAACATTTTGTTCCAAAGTTTCTCCTCCAACAAACTGCTGGAAGATGGTACTGCGGATCAACGATTTTACAAATGGAAGATTCCACTTTACGGCAAGTGGTGTCAACTTTGTTCCCATTTTTACCAACCAGGGTTTACCCATTACAGAAAAAAGGAAATGAGCTTGTTTTAATTCTTTATTGGATTTGTATGCAAATGCAACTTCTGTATTGTCAAAATTAATTACGGGCTGTGCCTCCATAGCAATCTGTTGTTGAATCTTTGAGAATGGGCAAATGTAAGGGGAAAGATGCAAGGAACAAGTCACAAGAATCAAGATAGAAGTTGATCCTGATTTGCCTTTTCTTGTGGCTTGCACCCTGTTCCTTGTATCTTTATAAAAATATTTTATGGAACCCAAAAAAGCAGCCGATAGCCTGGTTATAATGACCGAATTAGTATTGCCCAATGACACCAACACCTTTGGAAATTTAATGGGTGGCCGACTGATGTACTGGATGGATATTGCTGCAGCGCTGGCTGCTATGAAACATTGCGGGGCTCCGGTAGTAACAGCTTCAGTTGATAATATTTCGTTTGAGGCACCGATCAAAATTGGGAATGTTGTGCATATTGAAGCAAAAGTCTCAAGAGCTTTTAATACATCTATGGAAGTTCATTTAGCAGTATGGGGTGAAGATGCAATTCACCAATACAAATACAAAAGCAATGAAGCCTATTATACGTTTGTTGCGCTTGATGCAAACGGTAAGCCAAGACATGTCCCTGAAATGATCCCCGAAACTGATGGAGAAAGGAAATTATTCGATGGTGCATTAAGAAGGAGACAACTGAGATTAATATTGGGTGGAAAGATGAAAGCGGATGAGGCAACTGAATTGAAGGCGTTATTTGCAAATGAATGATTCAATAAACAATTGGCATATGCTATTAGCGACTTATTTAAAAAATTGCAAATTGTCTATTGCGTATTGCTGATTTTCGACCAGTGATGAGCCCCTTTCATCATGTATTCTTTACTTTGTTCAATGGCATCCATTATCTTTTTCATGATCTCTTCTGCAGAAGCATCATAATCTATCTGTAAGGGCTCTTTAAAATTTACAGTTAGCAACGAACCTTTCTTTTTGAATTTCAATCCTTTTTTATTGAATGCTCTCCAGAAACCATTAATAACTACGGGGATAACGATGGGCCTGGTTCTTTTAATGATCAGGGCAGTTCCTTTTCTTCCCGGGGCAAATGGTTTCGTTGTCCCTTGAGGAAAAGTGATGACCCAGTTATTATCCAATGCCCTTTCGATCTTTCTTGTGTCAGATGGATCAAGCCCTTTTCTTTTTATTTTACTGTCAGGATTCCAGGTTCTTTTTACAGTAATGGCTCCCGCCAATGTAAAAAAACGGCTGATAAAACTTCCACGCATTGTTTCTTCGGCTGCTACATAATATACCCTTGTAAACGGATTTAATAAATAATAAGGAACGCCAAGACGATCCTTCTTTCCCCATTTTACTGCACAAAATATATGAAGAAATGTAATGACATCAGCAAAGTAAGTTTGATGATTGCTTACAAATAGGACATTTTGTTTTGGCAGTTTACTGATATGTTCTGTTCCCGAGATCTTTAGCTTATTTAGGATCATGAGACCCGGATAAGAAACAAGCCCCACGATCGCATACACCACTGAGCGAAGCGGTTTGATGTGTTTTAGTCTTTGAAAAAGTCCGGTCATTAGATCTTAAAATCTTTACTCAAATTAAGGATTTGTAAACAAACTGTGAGGCTACCTTCACTTCCTTTGTGTTTATGAAAAACCTAATCATCATCGTAGACTTTTTTCTTTTTGCTACAACCATCGCTGCATGGAATTTCTGTAAAGGAATATTTAGGAACCCTGGCAATTCTTACGTCGTATTCGTGAAACGAATAATTACATGAAGAAAAAAATTATTAGCTAAAAGCGGGTAATCATCACAAACATTCTTATTTTTAGTATCCATTCTTACTAACTCCTGAGTAAATTCTACAAATAATCCTACCCGAAATGTAAACGTGTACCCTGAAACCGTAATTATACTTATGCCTGATTGAATAATTGAAAAACATACAGTGATTAGCTATTGCAGTGATCCATTTGTCCAACGAATTAGCGCCTTAAATGAATAGGGAATTGAATTGTATCCGGGATAAAAAATTAATGTGGCCTAAAGATTGTATTAAAAATTTAAATATTTTTTTATGAAAGCGGTCATTTATGACAAAGTGAGCTGGAAATTTAAAGTTATCTTGATTGCTTCGATCGGCGTATTAGCAACCGTGATTGCACTTGGAGAAATGGGAATTATATAATGCAAATTTTAAAATACAAGGATAAAAAAAGTCTCGCCTGAGGCGAGACTTAATATTCTTTTATCTACTCGAAGTGGATTTTCTTACTCACTCTTAGGAGCTTCTTCCCCACCGCCTTTCTCTTCTTCTTTCAGCTTAGCCTTAATTTCTGCCAAAGCGCCAAGATCACCCAGTGTTGCTTTTTCAACTTTCGCCTGTACATTCTTTACAGCTTTGCGGGTCTTATCAGCTTCCACTTTTGCTTCCTTGCGGGCAGCTTCCTTCTCTTCAACCTTAGCTTGTTCCCATGTACGTGTATGAGATAAAACGATACGTTTTTCATTACGATCAAACTCGATCACCATGAACTGTATTGTTTCGTCAGCACCTACAGTTTTACCATCTTCTTTTGCAAGATGACGGGCTGGAGCAAAACCTTCCAATCCATAAGGCAATTGAACAACAGCGCCTTTATCATCACGACGGATAACCGTTCCTTCATGAACACTGCCGATAGCAAATGTTTCCTGGAGGCTGTTCCAGGGATCTTCCTCTAATTGCTTATGACCAAGTTGAAGCTTGCGATTGTCTTTATCAATACTTAAGATAACGATATCGATATGCTCGCCAACTTTTGTGTATTCGCTTGGATGATTGAAACGCTTTAACCAACTCAGGTCGCTGATATGGATCATACCACCGATGCCAGGGGCTAACTCAACAAACACACCATAAGGAGTGATGTTCTTCACCAGACCTTTGTGACGGCTCTCAACAGGGAATTTAGTTTCAATATCATTCCAGGGATCAGGTGAAAGTTGCTTGATAGAAAGGCTCATCTTACGATTTCCTTTATCAAGGGTTACGATCTTAGCTTCATGCTCATCACCCAACTTGAAGAATTCTTTTGCATTGATCGGAGTGTTAGCCCAGGTGATCTCACTTACGTGAACAAGACCTTCAACACCCGGTTGAATTTCAAGGAATGCACCGTAGTCTTCAATATTTACCACACGACCTTTTACAATATTTCCTTCAGCAATGGTTTCAGGCAGCACATCCCATGGATGCGGCGTCAGTTGCTTTAAACCAAGGCTGATACGTTTTTTCTCATCGTCAAAATCAAGAACCACGACGTTGATCTTCTGATCAAGTTTCAATACTTCTGAAGGATGCGAGATACGTCCCCATGAAATATCGGTGATGTATAACAATCCGTCAAGACCACCAAGATCCATGAATGCACCAAAGTCAGTAATGTTCTTCACTGTTCCTTCAAGCACCTGGCCTTTCTCAAGCTTGCTCATGATCTCTGCACGTTGTGCTTCGATATCGCTTTCAATAAGTGCTTTGTGAGATACAACGGCGTTCTTAATGGCTTCATTAATCTTCACCACTTTGAATTCCATTGTTTTTCCAACAAACTGATCGTAATCAGTTACAGGCTTCACATCAATTTGTGAACCTGGTAAGAATGTTTCCATTCCAAATACATCAACGATCAATCCGCCTTTTGTTTTGTTAGTAACAAGACCAGTGATAACCTCGCCAGTTTTGTGTACCTCAACAATGCGTTCCCATGCACGGGTAATGCGGGCCTGGCGACGGCTAAGATTCAGATGACCTTCACGGTCTTCTTTTTCAATTACCATCACTTCCACTTCATCACCAACTTTCAATCCCTGCAGATCACGGAACTCATTCAATGAAACAAGACCATCGCTTTTAAAACCAATGTTCAATACCACATCAGTTTTTGTAACACCAACCACCAAACCTTTTATCATTTCACCATCGGTGATCTGGATAAAAGTGTCATCATAAACTTTCTCGTACTTTTCCTTTTCTTCTTTCGTGTAAGATGTAACATTACGTTTGTCAACACTCCAATCGAAATCATCATGAGCGGAAGGAGGAGCCGCTTCAACAGGTGCAGTTGTTGTCGCTGTAGTTGCCTCTCCCGAAACTTCGGAACCGGCAGACTCCTGTGCATCAGCGTTTAGTTGTTTAAAATTCATTTTGAAAAACATGATAAAAATTGTCCGGGGTTTATCCGCCGCAGGCGGACCGGAGGGCGGCAAAGATAGGGCAAATAGTTCTGAGTCGGGAGTTCAGGGTTAAGAGTTTTTTCATGATGAACCCAGCTTTAAAGTCTTTATTTTCATGTCGTTGCGTCGCACTCTTGTACGTTCTATTTTCAATTCAGCTTTGACCTCATCCTCCACCTCCTTCTCCATTTGGAGAAGGAGCCGTGCTGTAATTAATTAATGAGCTAGTTAACTATCACATCAACTTTATTTCTCTATTCAACATTTAAGAATACATAAAATTCAATCAGGTGTTTCGAAATGTAAGGGCTGTGTAATGTGGCCTTCTCCTTCAGGAGAAGGTCGGGATGAGGCTTGCTATTGCCTTCGCCGCTACAAATCCACTCGTCCATGCATGTTGAAAATTAAAACCACCTGTTATCCCATCCACATCCAACACTTCACCTGCAAAGAAAAGATTTGAAACTTTTTTACTCATCATGGTATTTGCATCCACTTCATTTAGTTTTATTCCTCCGGCAGTAACAAACTCCTCTTTAAATGTTGTTTTGCCTTTTACTTCACACTCATAGCTGCAAAGATTTTTTATAAACTTGTTTTGTTCGGAGGAAGGCAGATCTGCCCATCGCCACTCATGTTTTACTCCTGATTGCTCAGCAAGAAATTCCCATAACCTTGATGGTAAACCAAAAGAGTTTTTATTGATCACTTTTTGCGAAGCATTAGTATTTCTTAACTCCTGGAAATTTTCCCGAAGACTTTCTTCATTATAACCCGGCAGCCAATTAATAACAATTCTTAATTCATAATTCTTAATTTTTAATTCCCTTGCACCCCATGCACTTAATCTCAAAACAGCCGGTCCACTCAATCCCCAATGCGTAATCAGCAATGGCCCTTCTTCTTCCAGCTTAGTCTTCATAATTTTGACTTTTGCCTTTTCAACACTCACTCCCATCAATTTTGTTATCGGATGATTAGGTAAATTAAAAGTGAATAAGGATGGAACTGGCTCTTCAATTGTATGACCAGTTTCTTTCAACCAATCAAACATAGTAGACTTTGGATAACCACCACTTGCCACACAAACGAAATCTGCAGAAAAATTCTCGCCAGTTGAAAGTTGAAGATTGAAAGTTGAGAGGTTAGTTCCTATTTTTTTAACCTCCCTATTCATTATGATCTCCACACCAAATTTATTTGCCTCTTGTAGTAAACAATTAATAATTGTTTGCGATGAATCAGTAACAGGAAACATTCTTCCGTCATCTTCTGTTTTCAATTTCACACCTCTTTCTTCAAACCAATTAATAATGTCAGTTGTAAAAAATTGATGAAACGCTTTTTTTACAAAATGTTGTCCTCTTGGATATTTTTTACTCATTTCCGCAATATCGAAACAGGCATGCGTAACATTACAACGGCCGCCACCACTGACTTTTACTTTTGAAAGAAGTTTGCTG
Source organism: Chitinophagaceae bacterium (assembly GCA_036374555.1). Lineage (GTDB taxonomy): Bacteria > Bacteroidota > Bacteroidia > Chitinophagales > Chitinophagaceae > VBAS01. The sequence goes on along the minus strand of DASUTO010000063.1, from coordinate 23,122 downwards.
CCTTTTTCTATGATCGTCACTTTTAATGAACGATCCATTCGTGCAGCATTTACCGCACAGAAAAATCCTGCCGCCCCTCCACCGATTACTATAAGATGTTTTCCCACCGGGCAAAAATGAATAATTAATAATTAAAAATTAATAATTATTATTACAGGGCATGCTTTATTCTATTTTAAAAGTCATCGTTCGACTGGCCGCTAAGATTTTCTGCAGAAAGATCATCATCAATAAGCCAGAGCTGCTGAAAGAAAAAGGCCCGATGATACTCGCATGCAGTCATCCAAACTCATTTCTTGATGCCGTACTGATGGATATTCTTTTTGAGCAACCGATCTGGTCGTTGACAAGGGGCGATGCCTTCTTAAATAAGCGAATTACAAATTTGTTTTATAAACTGAAAATGTTACCCGTCTATCGTCCCAGCGAAGGTGTAGAAAACCTTTCGGAGAATTACAAAACCTTTGATTCCTGTATTGAACTTTTCAAGCGACATCAAATTGTGCTCATCTTCAGTGAAGGGCTATGCGTTAATGAATGGCATTTACGTTCATTAAAAAAAGGAACGGCAAGACTTGCTTATAAATGCCAGCAGGAAAATATTCCTTTAAAAATATTACCAGTAGGTATTAACTATAGCTCATTCAAACGATTTGGGAAAAACCTCTTTGTCAACCTGGGCAATATTTTTATGGCAAATGATTTTGATAAAAATCTAAGCGACGGTGTATGGTACCAGGTTTTTAATAATACACTGCAGCAGGAACTTCGGCCACTTGTCTATGAAATAGAAAAAGAAGATAAAGCCAAACAAAAAGAATTATTGAAAATAAAAATACCCTTGTTTACAAAACTATTCCTGGCCATCCCTGCGGCCATTGGCTGGGCCGTTCATGCACCATTTTATTTGCCCATCAAATATTGGGTGCACAAAAATTACAATGACTCCGGGCATGCGGATGCCATGCAAATTGTTTTGCCGATTTTTATTTATCCGTTTTATCTTCTTTTAATTACTCTTATACTTTTTATTACCTTAAATACCTGGTGGGTGTTTCTTCTTTTTATAATATTGCCTTTTTCTGCCTGGAGTTATGTGCAACTGAAGGGACAATTGGATGAATGATCAAAACGAAAGCATACGCAATGGATAGAATATATATACAGGATAAAAAATTTGAAAAAGAAGATCTGGTTATAAAAGAATTGGCTATCGCTGATTATGAAAACTGTGTTTTTACTAATTGTGATCTTTCAAATACAGACCTGTCGCAAAGAGTATTTTTGGAATGCGCATTCAATTCCTGCAACTTAAGTACCGCTACTATTACAAAAACAGGTTTAAAGATTGTAAAATTCAAAGATTGCAAATTATTGGGTCTGCATGTTGAGAATTGCGATCCATTTCTTTTTGAAGTTGATTTTGACAACTGCCTTTTAAGTCTCGCCTCGTTTTATAAGCTGAAACTAAAACAGACAAGATTTAAAAACTCAAATCTTTCAGAAGTGGATTTTACGGAGGCAGATCTCACCAGCTCTTTATTCGATAATTGTGATCTTGCCGGGGCAAGATTTGAAAGAACCATTTTAGAAAAAGCTGACCTTCGCACCTCCCGCAACTATTCGATCGACCCTGAATTAAATAAAATTAAAAAAGCAAGATTCTCTTATCCCGGAGTGCTTGGGCTGTTAAGTAAATATGACATTGAAATAGATTGAAAATGGAAATATCGTTTACAATAAACCAGGATCTCAGTTTTAAAGAGTCGATGAGTTCAACTCTTTATTATATTCTTTCCAGCAAAAGGTTCAGGTTATTTGTATTATTTCTAGCTGGACTTATAGTAGTGTCCAACCTGTTATCACCCCAGGGAATCGAAGTAAAAGAAATGCTATGGGGCTTTGCTTCTATCCTTATGACAGGTATGATCCTTTTACCGTTGATGATCATCTTAAGCCTTGTTTTTCGTAAAACGCGGCCGTCAATATTTAAATTTTCTTACCGTTTCACACATTGGGGCATGGCCTGGAATAATAATGATAAAGAATTCTCAAAATCCTGGAAAGAGGTAGATACCTTCAAAGAATCAAAAGCTTTTTTCTTTCTATATACCGACAAGTACAATGTACATGTTATTCAAAAAAGATTATTTAAGGATCAGTATGATGTTTTTGCATTCAGAGATCTGTTGATAGAAAAAATCAATAAATGAAATCGTATGCGGTTACTTCCCATCAAGCAAACTATAGAAGAAAACATTGACTTCATCAATAATCCCGCTTGCAAGGAAACACTGAATATGACCATTGAATTTTACAAACGGGTTGGCTTTAATCCTCCATGGATAGGTTACTATGCGGAAGAAAATGGAGAACTGGTTGGAAGTGGCGCTTTTAAAGGAAAACCTATTAATAATACTGTGGAGATCGCCTATGGCACTTTTGACAATCTGCGGCAAAAAGGAGTCGGAACAAAAATCTGCAAACAATTAGTTGAGTTATCATTGGCAACCGATCCCTCAGTAAGAATTACAGCAAGAACACTTCCTGAAAAAAATTACTCAACAAGGATCCTGGAGAAGAATAATTTTATTTTGTTAGGCTTCGTAACTGATCCCGAAGATGGAGAAGTATGGGAATGGGAATACAAGAAATAAAAAGCCATCTCGCCTGGGGCGAGATGGCCGCACATAAAAAAAACATCAACTGGTTACCATAAGGTGGACATTGGATCTCTTTATAAATCACATTTCAATTCAAAAATTAACTTGCAAGCAATCGTCCGCGTTTTAAACGTGGCAGTATAAATGACTTTACCAGCAAAAAGGTTAGTATAAGCATATTGAATTTTTAAATCATCATCGATCTCATTTTTCTTATTTCCAAATATTATATCTCAGCAATATTTCGTGTGAATTGGAACCTTTTTCATATATGCTATACGGTGTATTATAAATATCAAATGCATAACCGACCGTAAACTTCTTGTTGATATTTACACCTGCCGATAAAATAAAACTTTGGTTAACCCTGTATCCAAGACCCCACCAGAACAATTCATTATGCTCGACCCTTGCACCAATTTGAAATTCTTCAGGTGCATTAGGCAAATAGATCAACAGGAAATTGGGAGTAATAGTTGTAGCTGCATCCATTTGCATTTTGTACCCACCATGCAAATAATAGTGCCTGTACAAACGACCTTCTTCCCCGTTTGAAAGATCGCCGGTATAAAATCCAAGCTTTGACTGGATCAATTGAGAAACAGAAGCGCCGATCTGTAATTTTTTTCCAGTATAAGCAATACCGAATCCGGCGTCAAACTTGAATTTATTATCGCCACCAGCAAGCACTGGATCGGTGCCCAGTGTTTGCTGCAGTTTGTCAACGTCAATTCTATATTGTAAGCCTCTCGCTTCAATGCCCAATGAAAGTGTTGCATCATTTTTCATAGGAATATGTTTTGCAAATGCCAGCTGTATGCCGGTTCTTGATGTTGGTCCTGTTTGATCATTATATATATAACCGCCAAGACCGATCTTTTGTTCAGGTAAGGCAATAGAACCAAACAGCGTAGCGGTTTTTGGACTTCCACTAACACCTGTCCATTGATTGCGGTAGCTAACACCGACCATTCCTTTCATTGTCATTCCTGCCATTGCCGGGTTATGAAGCACACCTTGCATATCATATAGCGAAGATGTTTGTAACTGCTGCGCTTTACCGATCGTCATTACACAAAGCAGCAGAATGATCAAAAAATTCTTTTTCATATTAGTTAGTTTAAAAATTTATCTCAAGATTGTTACATCACCTTTTACAATAGCTGTTCTTCCATTAATGAAGAAGTAAGTGATCGCATAATAATAGGTACCGTCAGGAACTGGTTTACCATTAAATGTTCCATCCCAATTATTCTGATAATTTTCATTGATGTAAACCTGGTGACCATAGCGGTTGAAGACAGCAGCTTTTATGCGGTTTGTGCACCCGGCGCCATTGGTAACTATCCAGCGGTCATTCGCACCATCGCCATTGGGTGAAAATGCATTCATCACTTTTACACAATAAGGTAATACGGTGATCTTCACATCATCGGTTGAAGTACAATTATCTGTATTCCTCACCGTCATTGTATAGGTAGTGGTTACAGATGGCTTTGCTATTGGCGAAAATGTATTGGCGTTATTCAATGTATTAGCTGGTGTCCATGCTACAGACACTGCATTGTTTGCACTACCTGATAATTGTGCTTCATCTCCATCAACAATAGTCTGGTCACTTCCTGCACTAACTGCAGGATTTGGTTTGATAGCAATATTTACTGGTTCTGTTTTTACGCAACCATTAAGTGTAGCTCTTACTGTAAAAGTAGCAGCAGCATTTACGATAGCCACCGGGTTACTGATATTGGCATTGGATAAACCTGCGGTAGGCGTCCAACTAAAGGTTGCGCCTGGAGTTGCAGTCGCTTGTAATTGAACCGGAGCTCCGGCGCACACAGTCGTGTCATTACTTGCCGTTAGTGTAAGATTATCAGTGAATCCAATATTAATAATCTTTGTTATTACCTGGCAGCCCGCATCTTTAATAACAACGGTTTTGTTTCCCGTGCTTAATCCTGTAAATACATTAGATGATTGGAATGCACCTCCATCGATGCTATAAGTATATGGAGCTATACCACCTGTAGCAGTTACTGTTATAATTCCTGCAGTTGGGTTGGTACATGATGAACCAGTTGACGTTTCAGTAGTTGACATGTTGTATGATGGTGCATTGCCATATTCAAGCAAAGTCGCAGGGTCTTTGCTGTTCTGGAAACCGATTTGAACAACCCCTATATAATACAATTTTTTGCTTTGTATAGGCGCATTGATCTTTGGGTACAGTTGCATATTTGCAAAAGTCATAGGAACCATATCAAAAGTCCACGTCGCCCATCCATCAGTTGTTTTTAAGAGATAGGAACCAACTATTAGATAACCATTATTTTCATCATTCATTACAATTCCATTGGTTCCAAGATTTCCAATATTATTAAAAGTGGTAAATGTCAGTGGGCTAACGGTGGGAACAAGCGTTAGATTTGTCCAGGTAACTCCGGCGTCAGTTGATTTGAATAACCTTAAACGGGAACCACCTACATAAAGAGTTTTTCCATTGATCACACTTAATCCGGTATAACTTGCAACACCATTAAGGTTACCATTAACAGAAGCTGTAGTATCAGGACTAATATCGGTCCATGTATTTCCGCCGTCCACTGTCCTGTACACCTTACCCCGGTTACCAGTCACGTATCCTGTATCCTGGTTAGCAAATCTTATCAGGTTTAATTGAGGAGCAAGGCCCGCATTCGGAAAAGTTTTAACCGTGTCCCAAACAGGTATTGCAGCATTTGCATTAAGGCTTCTGAAGATCATCGTTCTTTCAGAAACACCGGACCTGTGTCCTATTGCCCACATCTTATCCGTTCCGACCATAGTAAATCCATTGATCGTGCCGTTTGGATGTGGCTCAGCAAAAACGCCGGTAAAACTAGTTCCCTGGTCTGGCGATTTGTAAATGAACTGAGCTCCTGCCTGGAAAAACAAACTATTGACTCCCTGGTAAGCTACCGACGCTATCCCAATTTGAGCCCCCTCAAATACTGGATTGGTATTATTAACCCATGTCTTACCGCCATCACTAGTTTTTACAAAAGTTCCATAAGCGCCAACGATAATTCCGTTGCAGTAATCGGCCCAATCTATTGCACTAAAATGAGTTTGCACACCGGGGGCAAGATTTGGGATGCTGTAAATCGGCCTGACATGTTTATACTGAGTACGCCAGGTGCCTCCAGGCAATGAATCATATAAACTACCTCCATCACCACCGGCTATTATCCTTCCGTTTGGCGTAATGTCCAATGCCAGTAAGCCCCACCAACCGTATGGAACTCCCGGGTAAGAACCAGTCCATGTAGTACCATTGTCTGGCGAAAAAGCCACTACCTGAGCATTGACAATAAATATCTTGCCATCCGGAGCTTTTTTCATGTGATTCATAGGTGATAGGGCAAATGGAAGATTCGGAGGAGAAGTAGGATTGGTATTTGATATAGCGACCATTTCATATTTTCCTCTAACAAATGCACCGTAAGTTGCTGGCACGGCACTGGCTGTACTATCATTTTTGCCAGTTCTTATTCTTACAATGAAACCATTATTGAGCGAGGATATTAACACCATTGAATCGTTAATACCGACCAATCCTTTGTAAACTGAAGTCGCGGGTTGGTAACTGCCACTTGCCAATCCAAATTTTGATCTATGCAAAGAATAATCTGTAATAACGTTTTTTTCAATTTTCCATAATAGCGAAGATTGGCCACTTCCAGCATTACCGCTGGCGTAACCAACTGAATCATTTACAAAATGCAGGCGGAAAATCTCCTTATTATTATTCCAGTTGAGTGAGGCGTTTGTCTCCTGACGAACAAATGGAGTTACCAATGAATCCCATGTGGTGCCACCATTCCTTGTAATATAAATTTTGGGGGCATCATTGACGTTCGTTGTATTGGTAGTATTGATAGATGCACCAGCAATGTAACCAGTATCTTTATTTAGAAAGTGCAGACCATTAATATTTTTACTCAATGCTGTAAGTGGAGTCGTTATCTGTGCCCAGTTGCTACCACCATCAGTACTTTTTATCATGACACCACTGTTCCCTACTGCATAGGCAACACTCGGAGTAACAAAATGCACATCATTGAGCGAGGGTAGTGAAACCTGGTTGGCAGGCGAAACATATTTAAAAAAAATGTATTGCCAGCTGTAGCCACCGTCGGTTGTTTTTGTGATAGCTCCGGAAGTACCCACACCCAACCCGTTATTATTATCAACAAATGACATATCCTGAACTAGGAATCCATACTGTGATGGGTTTGCATATTTCCAGGGGTTTGAACCCATTGATGGGTTCAACTGTGCATGCGATTTCAAACTGGCAATCATCATTACTCCTAACAAAAAACCAGCAGCTCTTAATAAGTAGTGTTTTGGCATAAAAGATAAATAATTTGATTTGTGGAAATGGCGGATAAGGTTCTTTGGGGCTACAATGATATTTGACTATCAAAAAACAATTTGTAGAATTAGTTCTACCTGATATAAAGCTTAATTGAGGAATTTAGCCGTCTTAAATTGCGCCACTGCTTATTTGCGGATCTTTATGTGTAATGTTTTGCGATATGTGTTCCTGATCTTTTTATTATTTTCTTCACGCATTCTATTTGCGCAGGGCGAAGCAAACATCTGGTATTTCGGAAATTTTTTGGGGTTGGATTTCAATTCCGGCACTCCGGTGGCGTTAAATAATGGACAGATCAACAACAATCCTACTGAAGGAGTAGCTACAATCAGTGATGCGAATGGGAATCTACTCTTTTATACAGATGGCGTGAAAATCTGGAACAGGTTGCACCAGCTTATGCCAAATGGCACAGGGCTTTTCGGCAATTTATCTTCTTCCCAGTCTGCTGTGATCGTTCCAAAAATAAATGACAATACAAGATATTATGTCTTCACCATTGATCAGCTGAATGGTCCGAAAGGATTGTGTTATTCTGTCGTCAATATGACATTGGATAATGGCAAGGGTGATATTGAAGTAAAAAATGTTCCTGTTATTACCGGTGTTGTAGAAAAGATCACAGCAGTCAGGCATTGTAATAATCGTGATGTGTGGGTATTAACACATGGTGCCGAGTCCAATATTTATTATGCATTTCTTGTTTCACCTACAGGGATCAATATAACACCCGTAATTAGTCACACTGGCTCAGTGCTCTGGGGTGTGCTACCGGGTAGTCCTTATGACTCGACCACGCTGGGTTATATGAAGGCCTCACCCGATGGCAAAAAGATCGCTGCTGCTCACTGGACGGTAAATGTTGACGTAAGTGATTTTAATAATGCAACAGGTGTTGTATCCAATTCATATGGCTTGCATGTTCCGTCTGACCCTCATTATCTTTCTTATGGGGTTGAGTTTTCTCCGGATAGCAGGCTTGTTTATGCAACAGTATTTTACACCGATCCCGTAAATGCACAAAAGAAAAATGCCTTATTTCAATACGATGTTTCCTTGGCGTCTCCGGCCGCAGTAAGAGCATCGAAGCAAGTTATTTCACAAAATTCAGATCCTATACAAAGTTATGCTGCGCTTCAACAGGCCACCGACGGAAAAATATATATGGCTAAGAACACCTACAAACACATTGCAGCAGTTAGTAACCCTAATGTTTATGGGCCAGCGTGTGGATTTATAAACAATGCCATTGCATGGACCCTGCCACAACAGGCTTGCTCGTTTGGCTTACCTACTTTTATTCAAAGTTATTTTTATCCGCTTGATAGTTTTACCTATGTTGTAAACTGCCCGGGACTAAATGTTAATTTCAATTATACTCCCGGACCTGATGTATTATCTGTGCTCTGGAAATTTGGCGATCCTGCATCCGGCGTCAATAATACATCATCACTAAATAATCCTGTACATACATTTTCCGCTAATGGCACTTACAATGTTGAATTGATAAAATTTACTAACTGTGGTACTGATACATTGAGAAGGCAGGTAAGTACAAGTGGAATTGATCTTAATCTTGGAGCTGATACACTTGTTTGCGGTGGTATAAATGTTTTGCTCAATTCATCATCTGCAGGCAGCGGTAATACATTTCTCTGGCAGGATGGATCAACAAACCCAACATTCACGGCTACTACAGCCGGCTTGTATTGGTGCCAGGTCACAAACACGATGGGTTGTATCGCAAGAGACAGCCTTAATGTTTCTTTTAAACCTATACCTGTTTATAGCCTGGGGAATGATACTGCTATCTGCCAGGGTAATTCAATTACATTGAATGCAACGGTAACCAATGCTACCAGTTATTCATGGAACACATTAGCTACTACACCCACGATCAGTACAACACTCGCAGGTATCTATTGGTGTGATGTAAATAAAGAAGGATGTGTATTCAGGGATAGTCTTACATTAACGATGGCCCCTTCACCACTTGTAAATCTCGGAGCGGATATTTCAATGTGTGGCACGACTCCCATCGTTCTCGATGCTACTTACCCAAATTGCACCTATCTCTGGCAGAATGGTTCAATCGATCCGACATTGACCACAACAACTTCCGGATTGTATTGGGTACAGGTAACCAGTAACAATGGATGTGCGAAAAGAGACAGCATCAATATTGCCTTCAACTCAATGCCGGTTTTCAGCCTTGGTGCTGATACGGCTATTTGTTCAGGCGATATACTGATATTGAATGCCACTGTACCAACCGCTGTAAGTTACTTGTGGAATACAGGTGCTGTTACGCCAATCATCAATGCGTTTCTGCCTGGTATATACTGGTGCGAAGTAAATAATGGTTGTGTTTACAGAGACACACTTGTTATTACCGCAGTTTTACCTAAGCCGGTTATTAATCTTGGTAATGACACGACTGCTTGTGGCAATGGCCCTATCATACTCAATGCAATAAACACCAATGCAAGTTATTTATGGCAGAATAACTCAACTAACCCGACCATCTCCGCGACAACTACAGGTATATACTGGGTGCAAGTGACAAGCAATAATGGCTGCACAAAAAGAGATAGCATTAATATTATATTTGATCCAATTCCTGTTTTTAACCTTGGACCTGATACTGATATTTGCCAAAATGATCTGCTGACGCTTAATGCAACTGTGAACAATGCCAACAGTTATCAATGGAATACCGGGGCAATTACGGCTGCTATAGATGTTTCGCAACCCGGTATCTACTGGTGCCAGGTAACCAAACAGAATTGTGTTTTTAGAGACAGCCTGGTTGTTTTATCAATTAAACCTTTGCCGGTCGTAAATCTTGGGAACGATCAAACACTTTGCGAAGGGCTTACAACATCACTGGATGCTACTTATTCAAATTCTTCTTATTTGTGGCAGGATGGTACAACCAATCCTGTGTTGATCGTAACACAGCAGGGAACATATATTGTAGAAGTAAATTATAATGGTTGTAAAAAGTCAGATACCGTAATTGTGAATTATAATCTTAAACCAAGATTCACTCTTGGACAGGACCAGGCAATTTGCCCGGGAAACACGATCCAATTAAATCCTCAATTAAATTCACTATGGCAATTGCGGTGGCAGGATGGAACTACTAACCCAACTTATACAGTAACGCAACCGGGTACTTATTCTTTATCAGCAGCCAATAATTGCGGCACCACACAGGATGATATCGTTGTATCGAAAGGAATATGTAAAGTGTATGTTCCTACAGCATTTACACCTAACAATGATGGGCTAAATGATATATTTCGTGTGTCAGGCACCGAAGTCATAACTGACTTCGATTTGAAGATATTCAATCGCTGGGGAGAAATAATTTTTGAAACGACTGATAAAATGAAAGGATGGGATGGAAAATTAAAAGGTAAAATGTTAACAACAGGAACTTTTGTCTACCTGTTAAAATATAAAGAATTGAATGCGGTTAAACCAGCGATGCAAAAAGGGACTTTTATTTTAATACGCTAAAGACCTGTGTTAAAAAATAATTCCCATTAGCAATGGTTTAAATAAAATAATTTAGCAATACAAAATAAATTTATGCCAGCCGAGATCTTAATAGCAGACGATCATAGCATGATAAGAAAAGGATTAAAACTGTATATGCAGGTGAATCTTGGCTACGGCGATATTAATGAAGTGGGGAGTTGTAATGACCTGATGAAAGAATTAGTTAAGAAAAAATATACACATCTCGTCCTGGATATTATTTTATCAGATGGCAGCACACTGGAAGTGATCCCAAATATCCGGAGAGTATACCCTGACCTGCAGATACTCATATTTTCCATGCAGCCTGCACAAATTTATGGCGAAGCGCTAAAACAATATGGTATTCAATATTACTTATCGAAATCAGCAGGTGAGGACGAGATCATTGGCGTATTACAAAAATTTTTGAAAAATGAATTGCCCGCACCAAAACCAGTGGGCTTACAGAATATTGATAACCCCTTTACATTACTGGCACCAAGAGAGCTGGAAATTCTTCACTATGTTCTCAAGGGGATCGGTACAAAAAATATCGCTGAGACCCTTAACCTGAAAATGAATACCGTTTCTACTATCAAAAATCGCATTTACGAAAAAACCAGGGCCAGCAACATTAAAGAGCTTATTGAATTGGCTACGCTCTATAATGTAAATTATTAAGCCGGATGCCGTAAATTGTTGCGGTAACTGCTATGAAAAATATTTTTCTTTTTATTTTATTATTACCAATTTCCTGTTGTAAACTTTTTTCGCAACAGAAAAACTTTCATGCCAGCTATTATACGACTGAAAATGGCTTACCCTCCAACGGGATCAAAGGAATGCAATGGGATGAGCAAAGCGGTTTTTTGTGGATAGCCACCGAAGCCGGCATTTCCCGTTTTAACGGTTTGGCCTTTACCAATTTTACAATTGAGAACACTCCTTTTATCAAAGCGGAAAGAATGTTGTTTATTGTAAAAAACAACAACGGAAAGATCTATGCTTCCGATCAATCCGGTAACATACTGGCAATAAAAAACAATAGACTCTTGCCTTACCAAACGTCTCATGCTGCGCAAGAGCCTTTCAACAAAAACTTCACCATTTGCATTTCCGATACATTTTTTAATGACCGGTCAACGTATAAGAGCAGGCGGCCCTTCAGCTTATTATATGATTATAATTTGCCAACAAGCGATACATCCGTCTTTATCATTAATGGGGGTAAGATCTATGTTTTCCGCATGGGGATGATTGACGCGATAGCATATCCTGATAGTAATTTAATTGCCAGGATGGGGTTTAAGCTCAATGATAAAAATTTTGTTTTGGATGAAAACGGAATCATCCGCGAATTAAATGATGATCCTGCCCTTAACAAAACAGCTCAGTTTATAAATACAGATGCAAGGAGTCTCACACCTCTTGACAAGGTCAGCCGGATATACTGGACAAATGGAATGGAAAATCCCATTTTGATAAGTAAGAACAAGGCATGGCTCTTATCATTGTCAGAAAATAGAATTATAGCAACCTTGATATCCGATGAAATTCCAACCGACGCACTAATTGAACATGTTCAATATAGCCGGCAAAAAAAAATATTATTTCTTGGTACAGATTCAAAAGGTGTAATTGTGTTAAGCCTAAACCGCTTAGATGCTATGAAGAACACTGACGTTGGTTCCAACCAGCGAAATGCCTACTACTCGCAGGTCGAGCTTGAGAATGGAAATGTGCTCACTAATGAAGGACAAGTGATCGGCAATAATACACCCTCAAATAGAGATCTTCCTATCAAAGGAAAATTTACTTATTTCGTATCATCAACAAGCGACTCAACAATATGGTATTCTCAGCACAACGAAACGGTCGGGTTTATTTGCTTACACGGATATAACCTGAAGTCAGGACAAACAAAGGTTTATCCTAAAGTTCCCGGTTCAGAAATTGTTGTCAAAGAAATTACTGGGGGAAGAAAAATATTGGTCACTGAATTTGGGATTGGCCTATTCGTTAATGATTCGATTGAATATTTATACAGGCATCCTGAAATCACATATAATAGCACCAGCTACAAGGTTGAGGAAATAGAACCGGGTATCGTATTGTTAGCGACATGCACGGGCATTCTTCAATTCAATATCCACACTCAAAAAATAGATACGATATTGAACTCCATTGGTTCTTGTGTTCGCTCGACCTGGAAATACAAAGACTATATTTTTTTTGGCACCTATGGTAAGGGATTCTTCGTCTGGAAAAATGGCATTTTAAAATCGATGCCACTCGACAAAAGAAGATACCTTTTATATGCTCACTGCTTTATTCCCGACGATGATGGTTATTGCTGGATAAGCACCAACCGGGGACTATTCATGGCAAAAGTTGATGAGCTGGTTAATGCCTATGAAAAAAATTCATCAACCGTTTATTATCATTATTTCGGTAAGAACGATGGGATGGATATGATAGAAATGAATGGTGGGTGTACTCCCTGCGCCCTTCAATTAAGCAATAAAACTCTCTCTTTTCCCACCATGGATGGATTGCTATGGGTGGATCCAGAAAAAGCAAAACCGATACTACCCGACGGTGAAATATTTATAGATGAAGTAACAGCCGATAGTGTTGAAATAATACCTGAACAAATGACAGGGCTTATAATGCCTGCTAAAACAAAAGAAATAAATATAAAATTTGCGTTCGCAGCGTGGTGCAACAAAGAAAATATTTACCTGGAATATCAGCTTAGTGATACCCTAAGCTGGAAACCTGTGAACACTGATATCGATGCAGTGATCCGCTTCAATAATCTGTCGCCCGGTGATTACGTCTTACGCATCAGGAAACTCAACGGTTATGGAATAAATAACTATTCCTATAAGACTATTCATTTCAGCATAATTACTCCATGGTACAAGATGTGGTGGTTTAACGTACTGATCGTATTGGCAGCTGGAGGACTTGTGTTATTATATGTAAATTTCAGAACAAGACAATTAAAACTAAATCAGCTGCAACTTGAAAGGCAGGTCTCTGAAAAAACAAAAGAACTGCAACAGAAAAATGAAGTGCTCGAAAAAAATGACAGCATTAAAACAAGATTGATCTCTATAATCAGCCATGATATTGTAACGCCTTTAAAGTTCTTAACTGCTGCCGGTAAAAACCTGATTGAAAAAAGAAATGTAATGACAGAGGAATTGCAGAAAGAAACCCTGGCCGAAATGACCAATACCTCGCAGGAATTACAGATGCTTTCTACCAATATCTTAAACTGGATAAAATACCAAAATGAAAACAGGCGGCTTGCCCGTGAAAATTTTAATATTCGCGAAATGGTGGAACAGGTGACGGGAATTTTAAACTCTCTTGCGCGGCAAAAACAACTTGTTTTTAAAAATCTCGTTGCCCCTGAACTTACCATGTACCAATACTATGAGCCTTTGAAGATCTTAGTTTATAATCTTCTAACGAATGCCATCAATTTTTCTGAGACAGGAGAAATTTTGATCGGAGCTGATAGAGAAAATGAATTCATAAAGATATGGGTGAAGGATCATGGAGTTGGCATGACACCGGAACAAATACAACACATTACTGCCGATGAAATTATTATTACGTCGGCCAATGTAGACAGGCGTAAAGGACATGGCCTGGGATATCTTATCATCAAAGATCTTTTGAAAATGACAGGCGGCACACTACAAATACAAAGTGAAAAAGGGAGCGGAACTACGATTAGTATCACACTGTCCGCAAATCAAAAAAATAATATGCAGGAAACCTATTAAAAGAAAATATTAAGTGGCAGAAACGGAAACTTCATAACCGCTGAATAAATTCACATTCATTTTTTCCGCTGCTTCAATTGGTATATAATCAGAAAGAATATCCGCTGCGTGTTTTCTTATACAGACATCGTGCTCAAAATGGACAGAAGGTTTTCCATCCTTTGTCCTTACTGTCCAACCATCCGCTTCAGTGTATACTTCTTTTTTACCAAGATTGATCATTGGTTCAATGGCCAGCACCATTCCATCTTTTAATTTGGCGCCACTTCCTCTTTTACCATAATTTGGCACTTGTGGGTCCTCATGCATGTTTCTTCCAAGCCCATGACCTACCAATTCTCTTACCACACCATAGCCATATTTTTTTTCGGTATGTTCCTGTATCGCAAAAGAAATGTCCCCGATACGGTTTCCGGTAATTGCTTTCTCAATTCCCTTATACAATGATTCTTTCGTAACTTTTATCAATTGCATTACTTCTTTTCCCGGATCACCTATGGCGAAAGTGTAAGCATGATCGCCATGCCAGCCGTTTAATATCACACCAATATCAACAGAAACAATATCGCCTTCCTTTAATTCATTTTTATTAGGGAACCCATGAACCACTACATCATTTACAGAAATACAGGAGTTAAAGGGATATCCATTATAATTAAGGAATGAAGGCACTGCATTATGATCATGAATATATTCGCCGATCATCTTATCAAGCGAGATCGTGGTAACGCCAGGTCTTAGCACAGCGGCAACTTCTGTAAGCGTTTTGCTAACCAGCAAGGCGCTTTCACGCATCAACTCAACTTCAGCATGTGTCTTACAGATAATCATTATTTGCGAGTCCCTATTCAAATTTGTTTGAAATTAAGAGAATCTAAGGACGAAGCAACCTCCACAAAACAGGAGTTCACTTCGCCACTATTAATTTCAAAATTAATGAAAGATTTGCTCTGTGGCCCGTGAGTGAATTATACTGATGCCTGGGTAAGTGTTTGTCTTCCTTGTATTCTTCCACTCTTCATCAAACCATCATACTGACGCATCAGCAACTGTGTTTCTATTTGTTGCAGGGTATCAAGAATTACACCCACCATGATCAATAAAGATGTTCCTCCAAAAAAGTTTGCAAAGCCCTGTGTAACTCCAAGCAATTCAGCAATACCTGGCAAGATCCCAACAAATGCAAGCAACACAGCGCCTGGTAAAGTCACTTTATCCATCACAGCACCGATATAATCGGCTGTGGGTTGACCCGGTTTAACACCTGGAATAAATCCATTATTCTGTTTCAGGTTATCAGCGATCTGCTTTGGATTAAATATTAACGCTGTATAAAGGAATGTAAATCCAATTACCACCGTTGCATACACAACCATGTACCAGATATTAGTATGATCAGAAAATACTTTACCAATCCCTTGCGCGGTATCAGAATTAGAATAAGAAAACAAGGTTGGTAAGAACATGATCGCTTGCGCAAAAATGATCGGCATTACACCAGCGCTGTTTACTTTGATCGGCAAAAATTGTCTTGCGCCAGTAAACTGCCTGTTACCACCGGCTATTTGTTTGGCATAATTCAATGCAATTTTTCGTGTGCCCTGTATCAATAATATACAGCCAAGAATAATTGCTATTAATATGAAGATCTCAATAATGAATATTAATACTCCACCACCTGCTGCCCCGGCAGACTTCGATACAAACTCTTGCGCAATTGACTGGGGTAACCGTGCAAGGATACCGACCATGATAATTAATGAAGTACCGTTGCCCAAACCTTTATCAGTAATTTTTTCGCCTAACCACATTACGAATAAGGTACCTGCAGTAAGAACGATAACAGTTGTGTACCAGAAATAAGGCTCAAACCCTGCGATCCTGCCACCCGTCTTTGTCATTTCATTCAGGTAGGTAACGTATGCAGATGCCTGGACGATCGTAACTGCTACAGTAAGATAACGGGTCCATTGATTGATCTTTTTTCTGCCACTATCACCCTCTTTTTGCAACTTTTGCATTTGAGGAACCAAAACCGTCATCAATTGCATAAAAATCGATGCAGAGATGTATGGCATGATACCAAGGGCAAAAATGGAAGCCTGTGAAAATGCACCACCTGCAAACGTATCGATCAAACCAAGTATTCCCTTTTTGGAATTAGCCATTTGGTTCTGAATAGCATCAGGATCGATACCGGGCAATACGATATGTGCACCGACACGGTATATAAATATCAATGCCAGGGTAAAAAGGATCTTGCTGCGCAATTCCTCGATACTCCAGATATTCTTCAGTGTTTTAATTAATTTTTTCACGGATGCAGAGCGATTTAAATATCCTAAATAAAAAAGACGCATTTTAACATGCGCCATTGCAAGTTACGGAAATCAGGCAAGAATTTCTACAGTGCCTCCCGCTGCTTCGATAGCGGCCTTTGCTTTTTCACTTACAGCATTTACTTTAAAAGTAAACTTGCCCTTTACTTCCCCGTTTCCTAAGATCTTCACTTTATCACTTTGGCTGATCAATTTATTACTATAAAGGTTCTCCACTGAGAATTCTTTGATGCCATACTTTTCTGACAATTGATCAAGCTGTCCAAGATTCAAAACTTTATATTCAATACGATGAATATTGGTAAAGCCACGTTTTGGAACACGACGCTGAATAGGCATCTGGCCACCTTCATGCGCCATTTTTCTTTTGTAGCCAGCACGGCTCTGTCCACCTTTGTTACCTTTTGTAGATGTGCCTCCATGTCCTGAAGCCTCACCGCGACCGATCCTTTTTTCTTTTTGTGTAGCGCCTTTTGCAGGTCTTAACTGATGTAATTTCATTTTTTGCTTTTATTTTTTACTTAACGCCCCGAAAGCATTCGGGGCTCGCTTGTTTAATTAAAAAGTCAAAAGTAAAAATTCAAACCACTGTAGCTTTTGGCTTTTTAGTTTTGAATTCATTATGCTTCTTCTACTTTCACCAAATGATTCATTTTACGAACCATTCCTAGAATTTGAGGAGTAGCTTCTACTTCTTTAGTTGCGTTCATCTTATTCAAACCAAGAGCCTTCAGGGTTTTTTTCTGACGCTCCGGCCTGTCGATTGGACTCTTTACTAAAGTGATTTTTATCTTTTTCATACAAATATGTTTGATGTTTGATGTTCGATGTTTGATGTTGAGTGGAATGACCTCAAACCTCAAACTTCAAACTTTTCTTAACCATTGAATACTTTCTTCAATCCTACTGTTCTGGTTTTAGCAACTGAGATCGGTTCACGCAGCATTGCTAAAGCTTTGAAAGTTGCTTTCACCACGTTGTGTGGATTTGCGGAACCAAGCGATTTAGCTAATACGTCAGTTACCCCAGCCGCTTCAAGAACAGCACGCATACTACCACCGGCAATTACACCCGTACCATGTGCGGCTGGCTTGATCAATACTTTTGCAGCGCCTTCTTTTGCCCACTGATCATGAGGAATAGTGCCATGCATGATCGGAACTTTTATCAGGTTCTTTTTTGCATCTTCAATTCCTTTCGTGATTGCTTCCTGCACTTCTTTTGCTTTTCCCAGGCCATGACCAACAACTCCATTATCATTTCCTACAACTACCAATGCAGAAAAACTAAATGAACGGCCACCCTTTGTCGTCTTTACAACACGGTTGATGGCCACCACTTTGTCTTTCAGTTCAAGGTCGCCGGCTTTTACTCTGGTTAAATTAACTTTTGCCATTTATTATTTTTTGCAATTTTTAGAATTAGAATTTCAATCCACCTTCTCTTGCTCCATCAGCTACTGCTTTTACACGACCGTGATATAAATAACCGCCACGATCAAAAACCACTTCTTTCAAACCAAGCTCAGTCGCTTTTGCCGCAATTGCTGAACCAACCAATTTGCTTTTTTCTGATTTAGTGGCTTTTTGGGCAGCAATGCTTTTTTCCTTTGATGAAGCAGCAGCAAGGGTCTGGCCATTTACATCATCAATCAGCTGTGCATAGATCTCTGTATTACTTCTGAAAACAGAAAGACGTGGTTTTGCGGCAGTACCGTTAATTTTTTTACGGATACCGAAACGTATATTCTGTCTTCTTGCTGTTTTTGCTTTCGAATTCATATTTATATCCCCCATCTCCGCCACCGGCGGAGTGTTTTTGATGACTCTGGATTTTGCCAGAGATTTAATTTTCTTTTGTTTAAGAACTTACCTCCTAAGTTCCCCCTTTAGGGGGCCAGGGGGCTTATTATTTACCTGCGGCCTTACCTGCTTTCTTACGAACAAATTCACCAACATAACGAACACCTTTTCCTTTGTATGGTTCAGGTTTGCGCAACCCACGGATCTTAGCTGCTACCTGGCCAAGCAATTGATGATCGATACCTTCAAGGCTGATCATCGGGTTCTGACCTTTTTCCTGTGATGTTACCACTTTCAATTCTTTGGGAACTTCGAAAATGATATTATGCGAATAACCCAAAGAAAGATCAAGGATATTTCCCTGGTTACTTGCTTTGAAACCAACACCGATCAGTTCAAGATTCTTTTTATATCCTTCCGTCACTCCTTTTATCATATTAGCAGTTAAGGACCGATATAAACCATGCAGTGCACGATGACGGATCTGGTCAGTAGGACGAACAAAGCTTACTTCCTCATCTTTTACCTCAACGGTGATATCACGATCAACAGCCTGCTTCAATTCTCCTTTCGGACCTTTTACAGTCAATACACCATCACTGCCAACAGTGACTGTAACGCCTTTTGGAACTGCTACTGGTTTTCTACCTATACGAGACATAATGTTTTTTTTATTTTATTATTTTCTCTGAAGTCAAAAGTAAAAATTCAAAAACCTGTGATTGTTTTGACTTTTACATTTTGACTTTTAATATATATAACAAAGAACCTCACCACCCACATTCTGAAGCTTTGCTTCTTTATCCGTCATCACTCCTTTTGAAGTGGAAAGGATAGCAACACCCAATCCGCTTTTCACACGACGAAACTCTTCAGGTTTCGCATACGTACGCAAACCGGGACGGCTAACTCTTTCTAAACTTTGGATGGCAGGTTGTTTTGTTTGCACATCGTACTTCAATGCGATCTTGATCACACCTTGCTTGCTATCATCCTCAAATTTATATTTGAGAATATATCCCTGGTTGTAAAGAATTTCAGTAATCCTCTTTTTTAAATTAGATGCCGGAATTTCTACAATACGATGTCCTGCCATTTGCGCATTGCGGACTCTTGTTAGAAAATCTGCTATAGGATCTGTTACCATAATATTTGCCCCCTGTCCCCCTAAAGGGGAACTTAGATTGGTGAATACTTTTATTTATTTAAAATGTTCTTCATTTGAAAACTTTTCCCTTACTCCCCTTTAGGGGATGGGGGTTTACCAGCTTGCTTTTTTCAGCCCTGGAATTTTTCCATCCAGAGCCATATCACGCAAAGCGATCCTTGAGATACCAAAGTATCTTACATATCCTTTTGGACGGCCGCTTATCTGGCAGCGATTCTTCAATCTTACTTTTGAAGAATTTTTTGGAAGATCATCCAAAGCTTTCCAGTCGCCGGCTTTTTTCAGCTCTTTACGTTTCTCAGCATACTGAGACACCATTCTTTCTCTTTTTTTCTGCCTGGCTTTTACTGATGTTTTTGCCATGTTATTTTTTAAATTTCAAATTTTAAAATTCCAAATTCCAATTATCGATCACCATTGAGATTTGGGATTTGTATTTTGTGATTTACTTCTTAATATCTCTAAAAGGCATTCCCAATTCTTTCAGCAATTCATAAGCTTCTTCATCTGAATTAGCTGTTGTTACAAATGTGATATCAAGACCGGTTATGCGATTTACTTTATCAATATCGATCTCAGGAAAAATGATCTGCTCGGTTACACCCATTGTATAGTTACCACGACCATCAAAAGATTTTTCATTCACGCCTTTGAAGTCACGAACACGGGGAAGCGCTACCGCGATCAGCCTGTCAAGAAACTCATACATCTTATCACCCCGCAGCGTAACTCTTGCACCGATCGGCATCGCCTTTCTCAGTTTGAAATTCGAAATGTCTTTTTTAGACATAGTTGATACAGCTTTCTGGCCGCTGATCGTTGTCAACTCATCCAAAGAAATATCGATAAGTTTTTTATCGTTTACGGCACCATTTACACCGCGGTTCAGGCAGATCTTTTCCAGACGCGGAGCCTGCATCATTGTTGAATAACCAAATTTCTTTACCAGGGCAGGAACTACATCCTTGGTATATTTTGTTGCTAACCTGGGCTTATATGTTTGCGTACTCATAATTCAAATTTTTAAGATCATCAGATCTTTTCACCTGATTTTTTTGAAACACGAACTGTTTTTCCATTTTCTCTTTCTCTGGTCACTTTCACACCAGCTTTTTCCTTAGAATCATACAGCATTACATTGCTGATATGGATCGGCGCTTCCATTTTCAAAATACCACCCTTGGTATTCTGAGCAGTTGGTTTGCTATGTTTGGTAACGATGTTCACACCTTCAACGATCACACGACTTTGATCCACCAGTACTTTTTTTACTATACGGCTTTTGCTTAAGTCTTTATCATCGCCGGCGATCACTACAACCTTATCGCCTTTCCTGATGTTGAACTTCGGTTTAAATCTTGCTTTCATTTTATTTTACTTTCTCAATTAAGAGATTTATTTTTTTGTTATCAGCTTCTTCTTTTCTATTCATCTTCGGTTGCGTCGTCCCGATAGCTATCGGGATGTTACTCCAATTCTATTCACCTTATAATACTTCCGGCGCCAAAGAAATAATTTTCATGTACCCCTTATCACGCAATTCTCTTGCTACCGGCCCAAAGATCCTTGTACCTCTTGGTTCATCAGATTGGTTCAACAGCACAACTGCATTATCATCGAAACGGATATATGAACCATCTTTGCGACGCAGTTTGTTTGTTGTTCTTACAATTACTGCCTTTGTTACTGTTCCTTTTTTAATACCACCAGCAGGCAATGCATCTTTTACCGTCACTACGATTGTATCGCCTATTCCTGCATAGCGCTGACCACTGTTTCCCAATACACGAATACATAATACCTCGCGGGCACCACTGTTATCGGCTACATTTAATCGGCTTTCTTGCTGAATCATTTTTTTAAATTTTAAGCCTATCTCTCATTCTCTTTCCAAAGGAAAGAGAGGCCAGGCTGTTAATCTTTATTCATCTTATGTGCTAACACATCTGCAAAGAACTAAATTCAACTATGGGCCTTGTGTGTTAGCAAGTCCTTCCCTTTAGGAAGGATCTAGGATGGGCCCCTTACTTCACTTTCTCAACGACTTCAACCAATCTCCAACGCTTTGTCTTACTAAGCGGACGGCTCTCCATGATCTTTACTGTATCGCCGATACTGCACTCATTTTTTTCATCATGTGCATGGAACTTGGTGGTCTTCTTTAAGAATTTTCCATACATAGGATGTTTTACCTTTCTTTCAACTGCAACGGTAATCGTCTTAGTCATTTTGTTGCTGGTAACAACACCTATTCTTGTTTTTCTCAAATTTCTTTCTACCATATATTTAAGCTTTGAGCTTTATAAACCTGTTTGCTTTTTCTTTAATTCAGTTTTCAACCTTGCTATATCACGGCGAAGACCGCGGATGCTCACAGGATTCTCCAGCGGAGAAATAGAATGAGCAAACTGTATTTTCTTTAAACGCACTTCATCTTCTTTAATGCGTGCCACAAGGTCAGACTCATTAAGTCCGTGAACACTTTTTATAAAATCTACTTTCTTTGACATTGTATGCCTTTTTTAATTCTATTATATATTAACTACATCTCTGCGGGCAATGAACTTTGTTTTGATCGGTAACTTACCTGCCGCCAATGATAAAGATGCTTTCGCTACTGCTTCAGTAACACCATCCACTTCAAACAATATGCGACCCGGTTTTACCACAGCAGCCCAAAACTCAAGATTACCTTTACCCTTACCCATTCTCACTTCGAGTGGTTTACGGGTAATTGGCTTATCAGGGAATATGCGGATCCATACCATACCCTCACGCTTCATTTCACGGGTCAGTGCCTGGCGGGCAGCTTCGATCTGGCGATCAGTTATCCAATGCTGTTCCAAAGCTTTTAATGCGTATGAACCAAATGCAATTGTTGCTCCTCTTTTTGCATTGCCTTTCATACGGCCCTTCTGCATTTTCCTGTGTTTTGTTCTTTTCGGTTGTAACATCTTATTTAGTTTCTTGTTTCTAAATTTCTGATTTTAATTATCCTCTTCTTCCACCGCCGCCACTACCACCAGTTCTCCCACTACCGCCACTTCTTCCACCACCACCTGGTCCGCCGCTTCTTCCGCCTTGTCCACCACCACCTCTTGGACCGCCACCACCTCTTCTATCACCACCGCCCCCGCCTCTTCTTTCGCCGCCGCCACCTCTTCTGTCATCCCGGCGATCGCCACCACCTCTGCTATCCATATCTCTTCTTTCTCTTCTATCACTTACATCACTCTTACCACCTACAAAATTTGGATTCAGGTCTCTCTTCGCCAATACTTCACCTTTACATATCCAAACTTTGATACCTATTTTACCATATACAGTCAGTGCAAAAACATTTGCATAATCAATATCCATACGGAATGTATGCAATGGCACACGACCTTGTTTGATCTCTTC
>DASUTO010000062.1:0-26088 GCA_036374555.1 Chitinophagaceae bacterium | reverse complement strand
TGTATTCAATTTTGTTTTTTTCACATAATTGTTTGAATCGTTCGATGTTCTTTTCTATTTCCCTGGATTCGTCATCTTCTATCAGCGGAATAGTAATCGCTCCGCCAGCCGCCCCGGCATAGCTCCATAGATTGGCAAAATCAACCTGTGGTACAAAAACACCAGCTACCAGGATTTGGTTCTTATCATTCAGACGGCGGGCAAACTCAAATGCTCCTTCGGAAAAATTTATTCCGTCGAAAACAAGCAATATCTTTCTCATAAAATTTCTTTTACCAAACTTAACATTGTTGTATCTCGCTGGAAATGATGACTGTCAAAGCAGTTAATGATCGTGGTCATCGCTTGGCCGGGTTGTCTTTTGAACATTTGCTTCAACATTAAGTACGCAATTATTTATTAAATGTTCAGTGTAATAGAAAGTTGCATCTGGAAAAAGAAATCATTGACTTATGTTACATTATTTACTGGCGATTATAATATTCATTCATGGCCTGCTGCACCTAATGGGATATTCAAAAGCATTTCAATACACGGGAATAAAACATATAAAAGCTCATATTTCAAGACCTATTGGAATATTATGGATAGCGGGCTGCTTAACTTTTATAGGAACGGGAACTCTTTTTCTTTTGAATAATGATTACTGGCAGATTGCGGGACTTGTATCCATAATCTTGTCACAGGTTGCGATCACCGTTGGATGGAAAAATGCCAGGTATGGGACAATTGTTAACCTTCTGATTCTTGCAGCTATAATCATTTCAAGGTATACAAGATTGTTTGAGAATTAGGTAGGCGAACAAAATGGCCGGACCTGGTTTTAAAGGATGTTAAAAAAAATTCTCTTTACAACAATGAATCGCAACTGATCACAATCGTTATTGCCATTGATTCATATCATATCAATAAGGTCGTCTGTATTCTACCTTTAGTTTATCGAAATCAGTTTATGAAACAAGTAATTAAAACACTTCTTGCTGTCCTGTTTATTGTCTCGGGCTGCACTTCCAGTAAAATTATCAACTCCTGGAAGTCTCCCGATCTGCAACAAAAGAAATATAAAAAGATCCTTGTATTAGGTCTTCTAAAGGAAACTGATAATGTATTGCGGGAAAAAATGGAAGAACATATTATAGGGGATCTGAAAGAACTTGGTTACGATGCTGTCTGTTCCTGCGTGGAATATGATCCAAAGGCATTTAATAATATGAAAGAACAGGAGGCACTTAAGAAACTAAACGCTGGAAGTATTGATGCAGTGCTGACTGTTGTTTTACTTGACAAAACTAAAGAGCGGTATTACGTTCCTTCAAGAATGAACTATACGCCGTACAGCATGTATCATCGCGATTGGTGGGGATATTATTCCACCATGTATGATCGTATTTATGAGCCTGGATATTACCAGGTTGACACAAAGTATTTCTGGGAAAGTAATTTCTACGATCTGGAAACAAAACAATTGCTTTATTCAGTGCAAACACAATCATTCGATCCTGCTTCTACTCAATCGCTGGCGCATGAATACGGAAAATTGATTGTAAACAGCATGGTCAAAAACGAGGTATTGGCAGACCAAAAGACGATGGTTCCATTAAAACCAATATAGCGTTGCATGGGTTTTGGTTTGAAAGTGCATCATGAGAATGATGCACTTTTATATGAAGAGTGCTGTGATGTAGCAGATGCAAGAACAAAACTTTCTGCTATTTTCGATGGCATCGGGTTACTGGTGCTTGTTTTCTTTGTTTCTTCATTTTTGAATAGGATGTTTTACTGTGTCCTGGGTTTAATAATAATAAGGATCCCGGTTTCTTTGCGTCGCTGTGAAAGGAAATTTGTAATTTGCTATAGCCTCCTCCACCTGTAAAGACAAAGCGAGATGTTGCAATATTATTACAGGTTATTAAGGCGATTGATGATTATTAGCGCAATCACCATTAATGCGTCTGCGCAGGGCAATGATAGCCTTGCTATTTCCAACTCAAAAAAAGCTGCGAATATTTTTTCAATTGGTTTCGGAATTCAACACGGGTTTATTTTCGCCCATTCAAGAGCAGTGCAGAATACAAAGGGTGCTAACCCTACAGGTATTGAACTCAGTTTAGGATGGCAAAGAAATGATACCCAAACCTGGAACCTATGTAATTGCTTTCCAAAAAAAGGCCTGCTTCTTGTTATTTATGATTATGATGTCAGGCTATTGGGCAAGAGTTTTGGTGCCGCTTATTTTTTAGAACCGGTTTATAAACTGGGAAACAAAACTTTTTTTTCGTTCAGAGGTGTTGCTGGTCTCGCATATCTCACCAATCCTTTTGATTCAATTCATAATCCTACAAACCAATCGTATAGTTCTGCTATCGGAGGTTATTTGTTGGTGGGTATAGGACTGTCATATTTGATAAATAAACGATGGTGGCTGAACACAACGATCAATTACCAGCATATATCCAATGGAGGTTTGCGTCAGCCTAACAAAGGGATCAATTGGCCTACGGCAGGCATTTCCGTTATTTATCAGAAAAACCCAAGGCCTTATTTTAAAGCTCCACGCAGTAAAGAGAGATTCTGGAAGGATCATTCTCCCCGGTGGGATATTGGAGTCTTTGGTATTGCTAAAAGAGGAACGGATGAAAATGGCAATAGCCACCGGATGCCATTGATTGGCGGCACCATACAGGCAGGTAAGCAAGTTGGAAGAATAAATATGTTGACACTGGGAGCAGAACTTTATGGAGATAAATCCCTCAGCATGCAACTAAAGCGGGATTCGATTGATGCCAGCTCTTTAAGAGCAGGACTATTGATTGGCCATGAATTTTTGCTCGGAAAATTTGTTTTTAGTCAACGATTAGGTGTCTATGTTTTTAATCAAACACCTTATCACGATGTTATCTATCACCGTTGGGGTATCCACTATTTTATGAATAGTCATTTAGGTATAGGAATGCAATTAAAGGCTCACAGGCATGTGGCTGATTTTGTTGATCTGCGGATTACTTATTCCTGGCAGAAGTCCCGATGAAAAAACTAACAGGAAAAAGAAATGATGTTGCAAGAAAGTTGAATAGAGTTACTATATAATATAGACAAAACTCTGTCCCTTAACTCAAAAATTTGATTTCAACCTTCGGCCATATTTCTATATTTTTGCTGCCCGTTCAACGAAAAATGCCGGGGTAGCTCAGCTGGTTAGAGCACTGGATTCATATCCGCCGCGGCGGACGGCAGTTCGGTGAAAAATATTTGCCGGGATAGCTCAGCTGGTTAGAGCACAGGATTCATAACCCTGAGGTCGGCAGTTCAAGTCTGCTTCCCGGTACTTTAACAAAGGCTTCGATCAGAAGCCTTTTATTTTTATGAAATTCATAGTATACCTATTGTACTCTGAAAAGTTTAATAGGTGGGAGTAGGTCGTGATTTTATTAAAACGTTATCGCATTAATACCGGATTCATATCCGCCGCGGCGGACGGCAGTTCAAGTCTGCTTCCCGGTACATTAACAAAGGCTTCAGTCAGAAGCCTTTTATTTTTATGAAATTCACCGTATACATATTGTACTCTGAAAAGTTTAATAAGCACTATACAGGATTTACTTCAAATATTGAGTTACGAATAAAATCTCATAATGAATTCGGTAAAGATTGGACCGCACAATACAGACCATGGAAATTAATGTATACCAAAGAATTTGAAAGTAAAACTGAGGCAATGACTTATGAGAAATGGTTAAAAACTGGAGCAGGGCGTGATTTTATTAAAATGTTATCGCATTAATACCGGATTCATATCCGCCGCGGCGGACGGCAGTTCAAGTCTGCTTCCCGGTACATTAACAAAGGCCTTCAGTCAGAAGCCTTTTATTTTTATGAAATTCACCGTATACATATTGTACTCTGAAAAGTTTAAGCGGGAGTAGGTCGGGATTTTATTAAAACGTTATCGCATTAATACCGGATTCATATCCGCCGCGGCGGACGGCAGTTCAAGTCTGCTTCCCGGTACATTAACAAAGGCTTCAATCAGAAGCCTTTTGTTTTTATGAAATTCATAGTATACCTATTGTACTCTGAAAAATTTAATAGGTGGGAGTAGGCCGGTATTTTATTAAAACGTCATCGCATTAATACCGGATTCATCCGCCGCGGCGGACGGCAGTTCAAGTCTGCTTCCCGGTACTGGACAGGAATTTTCAAAGTTTTTTTGAGAATTCCTTTTTTTATTATTGCAAATCTATCCTTGTCAGGTCCAATCGTGAATGTTGGCATGAACTTGGCCAAACAATCTAATATTTTTTACCTTCATTGTTGGTTGCATTACTGTAACTTTCTCCTGGACAACCGGAATAAAGATTAAACATGAAAGTTACTACCAGTACTGTCTCAGATATTTTATCACATTTGCGTCTCAATTTTCTTAGCGACCATTCTTTGCGTAAATACGGGGAAGAACCTTTTCGATCGGAACTCTTCAGCTCCGATCAACTGGATCGTCATGGCAAAGTATTGGCGAGATCTCATAAAATTCGTAAAGGTCTTTCCGTTGACAAACTTTTAAAAAGACTCGAGGACAATGAAAGGACATTATTGGAAGTACGCAATCTTCTGGTTGAAAGTTTAAGGGCTGATAAAACAATAACACCTGCATCAGAATGGTTGCTGGATAATTTTTACCTGGTAGAAGAACAGGTGGTCATTGCCAGGAGACATTTACCAAAAGGATACAGTGAAGCGCTGCCTTATCTCGCTGAAGGTATGTCCGCAGGTATGCCCCGGGTATATGATATTGTTTTGGAAATTATTGCACACAGTGATGGACGGGTTGATGTCAATAGCCTGACCAGCTTCATTGCCAGCTATCAGTCTGAAACGACCCTTACACTTGGAGAATTATGGGCGATACCGATCATGCTCCGGTTGGCCGTTCTTGAAAACCTGAGAAGGATCGCCGGCAAAATTGCTCTTGATGTGATCGATCATAATCTTGCTGATCATTGGGCCGATAAAATGATCGAGACTGTCAAAGAAAAACCCGGCGACCTGATCCTGGTGATAGCTGATATGGCCCGGTCAAAACCGGTATTAGACAGTCACTTTGTTGCCAGCTTTACCCGCAAGCTGCAGGGAATCGGGCCATCACTTGCATTACCGCTTAACTGGATCGAACAACAATTAGCTGCTTTAGGAACCAGTACCAATGATCTTGTGTTGCAGGAAAATCAGCGACAGGCGATTGACCAGGTATCAGTTCGCAACAGCATTGGCACACTACGCTTTATCGGCGCTACTGATTGGCGTGAATTTGTTGAAACGCTAAGCAGCGTTGAGCATGTGTTGCGGCAGGATAAAACGGGGACATATCCATTGATGGATTTTGCTACAAGGGATAGTTATCGGCACGTTGTGGAAAGAATTTCAAAATCGTCTGATCTTTCGGAAACGGAAGTAGCGCAAAAAGCAATAGAGCTGGCGCAGCAAAACAAGAGCGATGATCTCAGCTTCAAAAGAAAAGAACATGTCGGCTATTATTTAATCGATAAAGGACTGGAAGAAACTGAGCATGCATGTGGCATGCGTTATACATTACGTCTTAAGATCAATAGAGCCGCTGCAAAAATTCCAAACTTCATTTACATTTTCTCTATTTTTTTGCTGGCCTTTTTATCTGCCGCCGGGTTATTCTATATAGCTTATAATCGGGATGAGCACAACTGGCAAATATTAACCCTTGTTGGATTACTTTCTTTTTTAGGCTGTCTTCAATTAGCTGTTTCATTTGTTAACTGGGTTGCTACCTTGTTAGTGCAACCCCAACTTCTACCACGAATGGATTACTCGAATGGCATTCCAACCGAGTGCCGGAGCCTGGTTGTTGTTCCCACTATGCTTTCAAGTGAAGCTTATATTGAAGAGTTGATCGAAGGACTGGAGATCCGATATCTCGCCAACAGGGAAGATAATTTACATTTTGCCCTGCTAACAGATCTTCCGGATGCAAACTCAGCTACAATGCCAGGGGATGATCAACTGGTTGCACTGGCGAAAAAAAGAATTGAAGAATTAAATAAAAAGTATACAAACCCGGAATCGAATACATTTTATCTCTTTCATCGCTCCAGGACATGGAATCCCCGTGAAAAAAAGTGGATGGGTTATGAACGGAAACGAGGAAAGCTATCAGCATTGAATGCTTTTTTAAGAAGCCCTGGCCGAAATGATTTTTCCCTGGTTGTTGGTGACCATCATATACTCTCTAATATAAAATATGTAATTACACTGGACTCGGACACACAGCTACCAAGAGAATCTGTTTGGAAATTTATTGGGACAATGGCGCACCCGTTGAATCACCCGGTTTTTGATCCAAGTAAAAAAAGAGTGATCGATGGTTATGGGATTTTACAGCCCCGGGTAGAACCAAGTCTTCCCAAAACAGCGGTCTCATTGTATTTAAGGATGCAAGGAAATCTTTCGGGTATTGATCCATATACAAAAGCATCTTCGGATGTATACCAGGATGTTTTTGGGGAAGGTTCATATATTGGAAAAGGGATCTATGATGTTGATGTATTTGAACAGGTATTAAATGGCAGGTTCCCGGAAAATCGAATACTAAGCCACGATCTGCTGGAAGGATGTTATGTAAGATCCGGGCTGATAAGTGATGTTCATTTATACGAAGAAAGCCCGGCACAATATAAAACCGATGTCGAACGACATCATCGATGGATCAGGGGAGACTGGCAAATTGGTTCATGGATGCTTCCACTCGTACGTGAGAAAGGACATTTAGTAAAGAACAAACTATCCGGACTATCACGATGGAAAATATTTGATAACCTCAGGCGAAGCGTGACTCCGCTTGCATTAACGTTACTCCTTTTAACGGGTTGGAGTTTGCTAACTCTTCCGTGGTTGTGGACTGCTGTGGTGACCATTATTGTTCTTTTACCCCTAATGGCAGCCGCAACATGGCAACTGATCAACAAACCTGAAGACATCACAATTACTTTTCATTTTATTGAAGTTGGGATCTCCGTAAGAAATTTTTTGACCCGTTTTGTTTTCGGCTTAGCAGTTTTGCCTTACGAAGCATATAAAAACCTTGACGCTATTGTACGTACCACCTGGCGCCTGGTCATTTCACATCGAAAATTACTGGAATGGACGCCTTCGGCAACTACAAACCGCCTTCGTACTAACAGTCTCCTCACTGTTTACGCAGCTATGTGGATCACACCTTTTTTAAGTGTCATTACGATCGGATCATTAATATACTTAAATGCCGCTGCGTTGTTAGTAGCGAGCCCTATACTTTTATTGTGGTTATTGGCACCCGCGATCGCATGGTATTTGAGTAAAGAGCAAAAAGAAAAAAAACCAAATCTCACCGAAAATCAGAAATTATTTCTTCATAAATCTGCACGAAGAACATGGTCATTCTTCGAGCAATTCGTCAATGAAGACGAAAATTGGTTACCGCCGGATAATTTCCAGGAACGTCCGGCACCTGTTATTGCTCACAGAACTTCACCCACCAATATGGCACTGGCGTTGTTAGCAAACCTCGCCGCTTATGATTTCGGGTACATCAGTGGAAGCGAAATGGCAGAAAGGTGTAATAACACGTTGAATACAATGCGAAGAATGGAACGGTATGAGGGACATTTTTATAACTGGTATGACACCTTATCATTACTGCCTCTTCATCCAAAATACGTGTCTACTGTGGACAGCGGTAATCTTGTGGGTCACCTGCTTACATTGCGTCAGGGGCTATACTCACTAGCCAACGAAACCATTTTTAAAAAAACTTTCTATGAAGGATTGCTAACAACTTTAAAGATCATCCAGGAAAATTCAGGAAAACCTACTGCCGAACAAATCCAAAAGATCGAAACCTTAATGAATGCTGCACTTGCTGTTGACAATAATTCATTAAGCGATACAAAAAAATATATTGACGAACTCAGCATCCTTATTAATGATCTGTCGTCAATACATACAGATGCTGAATCAAAAAAATGGATATCAAAACTATCCGGTCAATTAGACAAAATTTATAATGACCTGATCGAACTGGTACCCTGGATAAATTTATTACCTGTCCCTCGAAATTTTGAAAGACTGTATGGATTGGATACTATTCCCACGCTTCATACAATTCGTGATAGTTCAGCGTTTCTGGCAGCTATTAATTTTTATCAGCAAAACGATAATGCGGACGCAAACAATGAATGGTTATTTAAGATGCGTGAATGCATCTTAAAAGCGGCTACTGTAGCCACTGAAAAAATCAGCTTGCTGGATCAATTGGCTCATCAATGTGAAAAGTTTAGCGACGTAGAATATGATTTTCTTTATGAGCGATCAACGAACCTTTTGAGGATCGGTTACAATGTGGATGAACAACGGAAGGATAATAGTTATTATGACTTGTTAGCTTCCGAAGCCAGGTTAGGAATATATGTTGCCATATCCCAGGGAAAATTGCCACAGGAAAGTTGGTTTGCACTAGGCAGATTATTAACTAACTCAGGAGGCGATCCGATCCTGCTTTCATGGAGTGGCTCTATGTTTGAATACCTCATGCCACAGCTGATCATGCCGACCTACGAAAACACATTATTACATCAAACCAATATAGCAACAGTCAACCGGCAAATTGAATATGCGGAACAACGCGATGTGCCCTGGGGAATTTCAGAATCGGGATACAATGCCGTAGATGCTCACATGAATTATCAATACCGTGCATTCGGTGTGCCAGGACTCGGATTGAAACGCGGTCTGGAAGAAGATATCGTTATTGCCCCGTATGCATCTATGCTGGCATTAACGGTATCACCGGTGAGAGCATGTAACAATTTGCAACTGTTAGCTAAAAATAGTGCAGCAGGAGAATACGGTTTTTATGAAGCGATCGATTATACACCCGGCCGTGTGCCAAGAGGAAGTAACTATGGTATTGTACGTTCTTACATGGTACACCACCATGGGATGAGTTTTCTTTCAATGGCTCATGTGTTGCTTGATAAGCCTATGCAGAAAAGATTCGAATCAGAGCTTCGTTTCAATGCCTCACTATTATTGTTGCAGGAACGTATCCCGAGAACTACACTCTTCTATGCACATACATCGGATATCATTGAAACAACTATTGCAGCAGCAGATGTGGAAGTAAGGAGCATCAATACAGCAAATACCAGGTTGCCCGAAATACAATTGCTCAGCAATGGACATTACCAGGTCATGATCACCAATTCAGGTGGCGGTTATAGTCGCTGGAAGAATATTTCGGTTACCAGGTGGCGTGAAGATGCAACCAGGGATCATCTCGGAATATTTTGCTATATCAAAGATGTGAATAGCGGGAAATTCTGGTCTAATACTCATCAGCCAACTTTACAAACTGCCAGGAATTATGAGGCAATATTTTCACAAGGACATGTAGAGTTTAAAAGGAACGATTATGGTATTGACACAAAAACAGAGATCGTTATTTCTCCTGAAGATGATACTGAATTGAGAAGGATAAAAATTTCTAACAAAACACAATCTGCAAAAGTATTAGATGTTACGAGCTATGCCGAAGTAGTGATGGCGAGCCAGGCTTCTGATGAAGCACATCCTGCTTTCAGCAACCTGTTTGTTCAAACACAAATCAGTCGTGAATACAATACGATCTTTTGTACACGTCGTCCACGTTCCGAAGAAGAAAGGCCTCCATGGATGTTTCACCTGATGCATGTTAATGGTTGTGAGGTAGAAGATATCTCTTTCGAAACCGATCGCATGCAATTTATTGGCAGAGGGAGAACTCTACAATACCCGCAAGCCATAGATGATCATATTCTTTCCGGCAAAGAAGGGTCGGTGCTCGATCCTGTGATGGCAATCCGCTATCGTATCCTTTTGAAAGCCAATCAAACCGCTACCATCGATCTTATTTATGGTATTGCCGATACAAAAGAAGCTTGCGAAAATCTTATGTTTAAATACCAGGATAGGTATTTAAAAAATCGTGCTTTCGAACTTTCGTGGACACATAGCCAGGTATTGCTTCGCCAGATCAACTCAACTGAATCGGATGCCCAATTATTTAATCGCCTCGCCACTTCCATTATTTTTTCTAATTCAAACCTGCGTGCCGATGCGGCCGTGATCCAAAATAATTATCGCGGACAATCTGGTCTTTGGAGTCATTCTGTTTCGGGCGACCTGCCTATTGTATTGCTTCATGTTTATGAGCAGGAAAGTGTTGAATTGGTAAAACAGATGGTGAAAGCTCATGCTTATTGGAGATTAAAAGGACTCTCTGTGGATCTTGTTATTTGGAATGAAGATCATGGTTCTTATCGTCAATTTTTACAGGAGCAGATCCTCGGATTGATTACGGCGGAAGCAAACATACCGGGACAACAAAGGCCCGGGGGTATTTTTGTAAGATCTGCCGACCAATTATCTTCTGAGGACCGTTTGCTTTTTGAAAGTGTAGCCCGGGTTATCATCTCAGATACCAAAGGCAGTTTACTGGAACAGGTTACGACGCAAGTCCCTGATAAGCCATTAGCTGCTTTAATGGAAATAACAACGGCCCCGCCACAGGTGCAACAATCTGCTCTATCATTACCCAACAATCTTATCTTTTTTAATGGAACCGGGGGCTTTACGAAAAATGGAAAAGAATATAAAATCATTATCGATGAAAAAAGGACTACGCCACTACCATGGGTGAATGTAATTGCGAACCCGCAGTTTGGATCTGTTGTCTCTGAAAATGGATCTGCTTACACCTGGGCCATCAATGCACATGAATACCGTATCACGCCATGGAGCAATGACCCTGTTAGTGATGCAGGGGGTGAAGCTTTTTATTTGCGTGATGAAGAGACAGGTAACTTCTGGTGTCCTTCCCCATTCCCAAAAAAAGGAACCGGACCATATATTATAACACATGGATTTGGTTACAGCCTATTCGAACATATTGAAGATGGCATCCATTCTGAAATGTCTGTGTTCGTAGATAAAGATCAACCTATAAAATTTGTTGTGATAAAAGTGAAGAACGAATCGGGACGCATTCGTAAACTATCGGCCATGGGATTTCTTGAAATAATTCTCGGTGACGTACGATCCAAAACCAATTTACATGTGTTGTCCGAACAAGATAAGAACACCGGCGCCTTGCTCTTACGGAACAGGTACAATTCAGCCTTTGCGGAACGTGTAACCTATTTTAAAGTGGAGGGGGGTTATAATTTTAGTTACACAGCGGATCGTTCAGAATTTATTGGAAGGAACAGGGATCTCGGTAATCCCCAGGCTTTGTATAGGAAA
Organism: Chitinophagaceae bacterium; assembly: GCA_036374555.1. GTDB lineage: Bacteria > Bacteroidota > Bacteroidia > Chitinophagales > Chitinophagaceae > VBAS01. The sequence continues at coordinate 14,745 of DASUTO010000062.1, read as the reverse complement.
AAACTTTCCGGAAGAACAGGTGCAGCCATGGATCCTTGTGCTGCACTCCATATAAAATTTGATCTTCTGAGTGGTGGTGAAAAAGAGATCGTATTCCAGATCGGGAATGAAAAGAATGCCGGCGCAGCGGCCGCTTTGTTGCAACAATTTACTACCAGGGATGCTGTTCTTCAATCCCTGCAAGACGTAAAAGATTACTGGCAGAAAATTATAAACGCTGTACAGGTAACAACTCCCGATACAGCATTGAATTTTTTAGCGAATGGATGGCTCACCTATCAGACAATTGCGTGCAGGATGTTTGCCCGTAGCGGCTTTTACCAATCAGGTGGCGCATTTGGATTCAGAGATCAGTTGCAGGATGTGCTGGCCTTATTACATACACAACCCGCCATGGCAAGAGAACAAATATTATTAAGTGCATCAAGGCAATTTATAGAAGGCGATGTTCAACATTGGTGGCATCCACCTGAAGGCAGGGGTGTTCGTACACGATGCTCCGATGATTTGCTCTGGTTACCTTTTGTCGTATCACGATATATTAATGTGACAGGCGATTCAGATATTTTGCAGGTGCAGATAGGATTTCTGGAAAGTCGGACATTATATGAAGGTGAAGATTCGCTTTATGATCTTCCTGTTTCGCTAAATGCTTCAGGCAATTTGTACGAACACTGTGTTCGTGCTATAAAATATAGTCACCGTTTCGGTGAACACGGCCTACCGCTGATCGGCGCCGGCGACTGGAATGATGGAATGGATCGTGTAGGTCATAAAGGCAGAGGAGAAAGTGTATGGCTTGCATTTTTTCTTTATGACGTACTCACCAAATTTTCGGGTATTGCAACGAACAACGGAGATATTTTATTTGCGGAGTCATGTAAAAAGGAAGCGGCAACACTTCAAACTAACATTGAGAGATCAGGATGGGATGGCGAATGGTATCGCCGGGCTTATTTTGATGATGGGTCACCGCTTGGTTCAAAAGAAAATACCGAGTGTCGAATTGATGCTATTGCGCAAAGCTGGTCAGTACTTTCAGGCGCGGCAAGCGATGAAAGAAAAAAATTGGCGATGAACGCTCTTGACAAATATCTTGTCAAAAGAGACTTGAAAATTATTCAATTACTCGATCCGCCCTTTAACGCTAATGGTCCGAATCCTGGTTATATACGGGGTTATGTGCCGGGAGTAAGAGAAAATGGTGGACAATATTCACATGCTGCTATCTGGACCCTAATGGCATTTGCGGCATTAAGAGATCGTGAAAAAGTTTGGGAACTGTTTAGTATGATACAGCCTTTGGGTCATGCCTCAGATCCGCAATCAAAGAAAGTATACAAGGTAGAACCCTATGTAATAGCGGCTGATGTTTATGCCAACGAATCTCATAGAGGAAGAGGTGGCTGGACATGGTATACGGGTTCTGCGGGATGGATGTATCAGTTTATCATCGGCTCTCTGGCGGGGCTTGAATTGAAAAAAGATCGATTACAATTCAACCCTTGTTTTCCTTCCGAATGGCCGTCGATCAAGATCCAATATAAGTATCACAATTCTACCTATCACATTATAGTTTACCAATTGAAAGGAAGCGAAGAATCCTGGTGGAAAAGTGAAGCCGGCGAAGGAAAAGGTAATGCCATACAACTAACAGATGACGGTCTTGACCATCGATTTGAAGTGCATGTTCAATCTTGAATGAATAAAATTACCTGGCAGTGAAGCAGCATTGCCGGCGACGAAAGACTGAATCCACAAAAGAATGATGGATAAACTTTAGATAAAAATGAATTTGACGAATTCATTCCACATTTTCTTATTTCAAGATTTCCTTTTTATCATAGTTCTGACAGAAATCTGATAAATAGTTCACTGGTAACCTTAAATGATACAGGCACAGTTTATGTTTACCTATTCTCTGACAACAATTGTTTAACCAAAAACTATTATCATGGCTGAGATACATGTACAGGCAAAAAAAGGAAGTTCATCCGCCTGGTTATGGATATTGCTTTCCATAATCGTTATTGCTGCGCTTGCTTTTGTATTGATCTGGAATAATCGTGACAACACACAAGATAGTACGAGCAGCAAGCCTAATGAAACTTCTTATATTCAGTATCACTCATTACCTGCTGCCTGAAAATAACAGATCGAACCAAATTTATTAATCAACGGACAATTTGTTCAAAAAATTATTTACTATGAGTAAAAATAAATATTACCGCCTGCAGGAGCTCGATCATTCAAATTTCGAGATCGTAAAAGGCGAGCCTGACATTCGTGGATGGGATGTACGGTATAAAAATGGTGAAAAAATTGGATCAGTAGAAGAATTGATCTTAGACACAAAGGCAAAAAAAGTAAGATATATGGTCGTCGACCTGGATGAAAATGAACTAAGATTGGAACATAGAAAAATATTTATACCTATCGGTTTTGCAGAGTTAGACGATCAGCATGATGACGTCCTCATCCCAAACGTATCGATTGATCAACTTTGCAGATTGCCGGATTATAAAAGAAATTCATTGACTCCTGAACTTGAAAGAAGTATTGCTTCAATATTTGGCAGAAAAGTAACCGTAGAACCTATAGCAAGTATTAAGAGAGAAGAAAGAAAAGTAATCGAAGAGAACGATGATATGGATCCAGATTTTTATACTCATGAACATTATAACGCAGATAATCTTTATAAAAACAGGGCAAATCGGCAAAAGAAACCGACACTTCAGGATTCAGACTATGACCAGGGACTTCGTCTTTGGGAAAAAAGGAACGATGGTGAAATTATTGATACATCCGATCTGACAGAAGAAGAAAGAATGAAACTTCTTAAGTACAGAAGGGAATTATATCGGGAGAGAAGATATAAAAATGAAAGTGTCTAAATAAGTGCAATTAAAATTGTAAAAGGAAGGCCGTTCCTTCCCCATCCACAGATTGTACCTGGATATTTCCTTTATGCAGCATCATAATTTGCTTGCATAGGCTAAGCCCGATTCCGCTTCCACTTTTTTTCGTACTGAAAAATGGTATAAATATTTTTTCCAGGATTTCGGCAGGCATACCGCTGCCATTATCTGCTACGCGGATGATCGTTTTGCGATTATTGCTGAGATAAGCGGATAATACAATTTTTGGATTAGTTTTTTCTCTTACTGCTTCAATTGCATTTACTAAAAGATTAATTAAAACTTGTTCGAGCAGGTTAGTATCTGCTTCCAACGAAAGATCCGGGTCTTTTAAAATAGTTTCTATTTCAATATTTTTTTGCTCCAATGTTGGTTGCATCAGTTGCAATAAATTTTCAAAAATGTCCCGCACATAAATTTTTTTCAGGTTAAGTGTGGTGATCTTATTAAGGTTACGATAGGTCTCTGCAAATTTTAAAAGGCCCTCACTTCTTCTTTTAATTGTTTCAATACCTAGTTCAAGATCATCCACTGATCCGGATTCATTGCTTAACGCTGCTACTGATTGTTGCAACCGATGTTTTAAGGTGTCTGCCAATGATGAAATAGGCGCAACAGAATTCATGATCTCATGTGTTAATACACTCAATAGCTTTTGCCATGCTCTTGACTCCGTTTCATCCAGCGCCTCGTTCACGTTTTGAAATGCAATTAGCTTATATTTTTTCCCTTCGGTTTGGAAAGCGGTAGCGGATATTAAAATTTTAAATGAAGAAGTTTCTAAATGTGCCGTGGCGATCCTTCCATCCCCGGGTTTTAAAACAAGAATTTGCTGATATAATAACTCATCTCTTTTTGATAAGGAATGTATCGTTTTAAGATAGGGGAGCTGCAACATCGATTTGAGCGATTCATTCATCCAAACAACTTTGCCGCTTTCTTCTTCATAAGAAAGAATACCCGTATCCACTAATTCAAGGATTTTTTGCAGGTATTGATATTGGGTTTCCTTTTCTTTACTAATAACCTTGAATGTTGTATTGATCTCATTGAATCCCTGGCGAAGCGGTTGTATTTCAACCGGTGCATGTTTTACGTCAAAGTTTCTTGAGAAATCCCGGTAGTGAATTGATTCCACAAACTGGTTTAATTCATCATGCGCCTTTTTATGAAAACGATAAAAATCTACCACTTGGTAAAGGATTATGGGCGCAGCGATCAACAAATAGACATATAATTCTTTCACCAAAAGAAAGGATGTACCGCTTAATGTTATAAATAAAAGCAGCACCCGAACCAGGATCCGCCATTCAAATTGTTTAAATATCATATTTGCTAAGTCTCCTGTACAATGCAGTTCTGGTTAGTCCTAATTCTTTCGCTGCTTTGGTAATGTTGCCATTATTTTTTTCAATGACCTTAAGAATTGTATTTTTTTCAATCGTGCTTAATTTCATTTCCACCGGTTCATTATCACTCACGATGGCCGATTCTATTGGAGAAAAGATCAGGTCTTTTGCCTGCAACATATCTTCATCAGCCATTATTACGGCTCTTTCGATCGTGTATTGAAGTTCCCGCACATTTCCCGGGTAATGATAACCCATCAGTTTTTCTATTGCCTTGTTATCAAATTCGAGAGCAGGCTTTATATATTTATTACAATACAATCTGCAAAAATGTTTGGCAAGCAATAATATGTCATTTCCTCTTTTTCTCAATGGTGGCATTACGATCTCAACCGTATTGATACGATAGATAAGATCTTTACGAAAACGATTCTCGTTGGCAAGCTCGCTGATAGAAACATTTGTTGCACAAATAAGGCGAATATCTATTGAAATGTTCTCGTTGCTGCCGATCCTGTTTATTTGGCGGTTTTGTAAAACGTTCAACAGCTTTGCCTGTTGTTGTAAAGAAATATTGCCAATTTCATCAAGAAAAAGTGTTCCGCCATTCGCCGTTTCAAATCTTCCGGTCCTATCTTCTCTTGCATCGGTAAAAGCGCCTCGTTTATGACCAAACAATTCACTTTCAAACAATGATTCTGTCAATGCCCCCAGGTCTACCTTTACAAATGGTTTATCGGCACGGAGCGATTGTTGATGAATAGCTTTTGCAATAAGATCTTTACCGGTTCCGTTTTCACCTAATATTAGAATATTCGCATCGGTGGGAGCGATCTTTTCGACTTTATAAAAAATCTGTTGCATTGCTTCCGAGTCGCCGATCAATTCTCTTCCAATAATAGAACCTGATTGCAAACCGGGTGTAAGTGAAGTTTTGCTTTCTTTTCTTTTTAAAGCATCCTTAATTATAGAAATAAGTTTTTCATTGTGCCAGGGTTTTACCACAAAATCGGCTGCGCCTTCTTTTAATGAACGAACGGCCAGGTCAATATCACCATAAGCGGTGATCATAATAACCGCAGAATCAGTCTTCAGTTTCTTTATTTCATTCAACCAAAACAGGCCCTCGTTACCTGTATGAATTGAACTGGTAAAATTCATATCAAGCAGGATCAGGTCGAAATTATCCTTGTTCAGATGCCAGCGAAGATTTTCCGGATTTTTTTCTGTTATAACTTCCTTTACTTCCGTCTTCAGTAATAACCTAACAGCCGTCAGTACATCGGGGTCATCATCCACCACTAATATTGAAGCGTTTTTTAAGTTCATCAGTAATTCCTTATCATCCCGAAGGGATTCCTTCGGAACAAATTCCAAAAATATTTTTAACAACTTCTGCAATTATACCATAAATACAAAGTCATGGCAATTAATTTTTTAGTAATAAGTGTTCGGCCCGGTTGTATCAAAAGCGAACACTGGTTGTATCACTAACGAACAGCTTCGTAGTTTGTACTCTTGTAACATTCTGTAAATCATATTCGTCCTAAACTGGCATATTCTTATAAGCATTGTATTCCAGTTTTCTCATGTAGATTTTTGAAAGCTGCTTTAATCTTCAATGCAGTCGTAGGATCAAAGCAGCTTGTTTTAACAAAAAAGAGATTTTAAAACCAATTATTGCCGTGGATAGAGTTATCGAAAAAAAGACCTGGACCCGTAAAAGAATATTAACTATTGCAGGGATCGTTGGTATTCTTGTTTTGATTGGAGCCAGTTATTTCCTCACATCCGGAAAAAGCCGCTTAAATGTAGAGTCAGAACGCATTACGATCAGTGAAGTTAAATCGGGTCCCTTCAAAGAATTTATTCCTGTTAACGGGGTGGTGCTACCCATTACCACTATTTATCTTGATGCCTTGGAAGGCGGACGTGTTGAAGAAAAATTTGTGGAAGATGGTGCTATTATGAAAAAAGATCAGCCAATACTTCGGTTGTCAAATACAGATCTGCAATTGAGTCTCGTAAATCAGCAAACTGCTGTTTATAACCTCCTTACTCAAATGCAGATCTCGCAAAATGCTTCACAGCAAAATACGGTCAATCGTATGAATCAATTGACTGATGCTAATAGCCAATTAAAAGAGGCAGAACGAATTTATAAACTAAATAAAAGCCTGTATGAGCAAAAGGTGATTGGTGGCCAGGAATTCAAACAATCAGAAAATAATTATTACTACCTGCTGGAAAAGAAAAAACTTTCTGAAACCATCATGAAACAGGATTCCATATCCGGAAATCAGCAATTCAGGCAGGCACAGCAATCTTACAAAGGTTCACAGGAAGCGCTGAATGTAATGCAAAAGAAAGTTGGCGACCTGATCGTAAGAGCACCGGTTGATGGGCAACTTACTTCACTTGATGCGGAAATAGGTCAATCTAAAAATAAAGGTGAACGACTTGGTCAACTGGATATCCTTAGCGGGTTTAAAGTGAGAGTGGATATTGATGAACATTATATTTCCCGTATTTACAATGGCCTGATCGGTGAATTCACTTTTGCCAGTAAACAATATAAACTCAAGATCACAAAAGTTTATACGCAGGTTACCAATGGCCGCTTCCAGGTGGATATGGAGTTTGAAGGGGAAGTGCCACAAGGCATTCGCCGTGGACAAACTTTACAGATCGGTTTAGCATTAAGTGATGAGATCACTGCATTGCTTCTTCCCAAAGGTGGATTCTATCAGAAAACTGGTGGCAACTGGATATTCAAAGTAAGCGAAGACGGAAAGACAGCCTATAAAGTGGATATACAGCTGGGTATGCAAAGCCCGGACTATTACCAGGTATTACAGGGATTAAAAGCAGGGGATAAAGTGGTTACATCCAGCTATGAAAATTATGAGAATATGGAAGAGCTTGTTATTAAAAACTAAAACTGTTTACTCATTATAAAGTATAGCCATGAAAAAGAAAACCTTATACCTACTCGCCCTGATCTTTTCGGTCAGTTTATTTTCTGCTGCAAAGAAAGTAAAAAGCAATTGTGACACCTCGGTTTCCTGCCAACTGATGAAATCAGGACCGGCAAATGAAGCCGAAATGGATTTTCCATCCCTCGGTTTATTCTTATTCAACAATTAATCTTTCACCTTCAATTTTAAAAAATAAACAATGATCAAGATTGCAAATCTCGAAAAAACCTATCGCACAGAAGAAGTAGAAACAGTTGCACTTAACAAACTTTCTTTTGAAATAAAAGAAGGAGAGTTTGTTGCCGTAATGGGTCCATCAGGATGTGGTAAGTCCACCTTATTAAATATTGTTGGCCTGCTAGATGATCCGGATGACGGCAGCTATCAATTCAATGGTATTGAAGTTGCAAAATTCAACGAACGGAAAAGGGCTGACCTGCGCAAAAGAAATATTGGTTTTGTATTCCAAAGTTTTAATCTTATTGATGAGCTTACGGTTTTTGAAAATGTTGAATTACCTCTTATCTATACAGGCGTGAAAGGAGCTGACAGGAAGAAAAGAGTGGAAGAAGTGTTGGATAAAATGCAGATCATGCATCGCCGCAATCACTATCCGCAGCAATTATCCGGGGGTCAGCAACAACGTGTGGCTGTTGCAAGAGCAGTTGTAAACAAGCCCAAACTTATATTGGCGGATGAGCCGACAGGTAATCTTGATTCACATAATGGGAGTGAAGTAATGCAAATGCTAACTGATTTGAATGAGCAAGGGACCACCATCATTATGGTTACACACTCTGAGCATGATGCCCGCTACAGTCATCGTATCATCCGCATGCTGGATGGACAAACAGTGACCGAGAATATTTTAGTATAGAGTCGCCTTTCGAGTCATAGGCTATGAGCTAATGATCCTTTTCAATACTCATAGTTATAAAAAAGTATAGCCATGTTTAAAAATTATTTTAAAATAGCATGGAGAAACCTCGTAAAGAATAAGACATTTTCTTTCATAAACATTATAGGCCTGGCTTCGGGCCTTGCCTGCTTTATATTAATCGCTCTGTATGTAGCTGATGAATTGAGTTACGATCGCTTTAATGAAAAGGCAGGCCGCATTTATCGTATTAACTCCGATATCGTTTTTGGAGGAAATAAATTACATCTCGCAGTTGCTTCCGATCCTATGGGCGCTACATTAAAAAAGGATTATCCGCAAGTAGAAGAGTATGTACGGTTTTTTAGTTCAAGTGGATCTAAACTTGTAAAGAAAGGAAATGAATATATCAGGGAACATAGCGTGGCACATGCTGATTCCACACTCTTTGGTGTGTTTACGCTTCCGGTAATTGCAGGGGATGCTAAAACAGCTTTGAATGAGCCTAATACGGTGGTTATTTCTGAATCTGCAGCCAAAAAATATTTTTCTACAACTGATGCAGTCGGGAAAAATATTGAAACGGACGACAATGGCAGTACCCTGTATAAAGTGACTGCAGTAATAAAGGATATTCCACATAATTCCCATTTCACTTTTGACATGATCTTTTCGATGGACAATGTCGACTATCAATGGGGAAATTTCTTAAGCCATAACCACCAAACTTATTTATTGCTGAAACCTGGAACGGATCATAAATTATTTGAGAAGAATTTTATCCAGGTTATCGATAAATATGTGGTGCCGCAAGCTGCTCAATTCATGAAGATAAATTCAATGGACGAATTTGAAAAAGCCGGCAATAAGTTGGAGTATAGCCTGATGCCATTAACTGAGATCCATTTACGTTCTGGCCGTGTTGCAGAGCTAAATGTGAATGGTAATATTCAATATGTATATATTTTTTCCGCAGTTGCTTTGTTTGTTCTTTTACTTGCCTGTGTGAATTTCATGAATCTCTCCACGGCAAGGTCTGCCAGCCGGGCAAAAGAAGTAGGTATACGCAAAGTGGTAGGTTCTGAAAAGAGATCATTGATAAAACAGTTTTTAACTGAATCTATTTTAACAACTGTTATATCCACTGTTTTTGCGGTCGGTATCGCCTGGCTTTGTTTATCATGGTTCAATAATTTATCAGCAAAACAGTTACATATTTCAGATCTCTTACAAACCAGGTATGTCCTTTTTCTTATTGCATTGCCGCTTATTGTTGGTTTATTATCGGGACTTTACCCGGCATTTGTACTTTCTTCATTTAATCCTATCGTGGTTTTAAAAGGAAAGCTTAGCGGTGGTTTAAGAAGGAGCACATTAAGAAATGCATTGGTCGTCGGCCAATTTACTACATCTATTTTTTTAATAGCAGCTACGATAATTGTATTCCGGCAGTTAAATTATATCCAAACAAAAAAACTGGGGTTTAGTAAAGATCAAATGCTTATTGTTAATGGTACAGGGGCCTTGGGAAATAATCGTGATGCATTTAAAAATGAAATTTCAAAATTCACAGGTGTGAAAGGCGCAACTTATGCAGGTTATCTTCCCGTTGCAGGTTCTTCAAGGAATGATGTAAGTTTTTCTTCAGAAGCGGCGATGACCTCAACTAATAGTGTGAACATGCAGGTATGGAATATTGATCATAATTATATCCCATTGATGGAAATGGAAATTGTAAAGGGTCGCAATTTTTCAAAAGATTTTGGTACTGATTCAAATGCCACTATTATTAATGAAACAGCCGCTAAGTTGTTGGGCTGGAATGATCCGGTGGGTAAAAAATTACATACTTATTTCCAGGATAGTTTCGGTAACACTCTCATTAGTCGCGACGTGATCGGCGTAGTTAAAAATTTTCATTTTGAATCCATGAAAGAAAACATTGGCCCACTTTGTTTCCGATTAGCTGATAATTCCTGGGCTACTGCATTTAAAGTGAGTAGTACGGATATTAAACAACTCGTAAGCAACATTGAAGGTAAATGGAAAGAAATGGCACCCGGCATGCCATTTAGTTATCAATTTATGGATGAGAGTTTTGATAACATGTACCGTGTAGAACAACGCACTGGTAAGTTAGGATTAACACTTGCTATAATTGCAATTCTTATCGCCTGCCTCGGATTATTTGGATTGGTTACTTACACAGCTGAGCAAAGAATTAAAGAAATAGGAGTTCGGAAAGTACTTGGTGCTACGATCAATAACATTATAACAATGCTTTCTAAAGATTTTATGATCCTTGTACTTATTGCATCTGCATTAGCCATACCCTCAGCTTGGTGGGCAATGAACAGGTGGTTGCAGGATTTTGCATATAGGATAAATATCGGTTGGTGGATTTTCATTGCAGCAGGGGCTATCGCATTTTTAATTGCATTTATAACAGTGAGTTCACAAGCGATCAGAGCAGCGCTTGCTAACCCGGTTAAATCTTTACGAACAGAATAAAAATATATAGTCATGATCAAAAACTATTTTAAAATAGCCTGGAGAAACCTTTTGCATAATAAAACTTTCTCTCTCATTAATATTTTCGGCCTTGCGCTGGGCATGACCTGTAGTCTTTTGATTATGCTTTGGCTGAAAGATGAATTGAAGAAAGACAAGTTTCATGCTAATGATAAGAGATTGTTTCGGGTGATGGAGAACCAATATTATTCCGGTGACATATCTACATTTCCATCTTCCCCAGGCATATTAGCAGAAAACATTGTAAAGGATGTACCTGAAATAGAAATGGCAAGTCAAATGCTTTGGGAAGAACAGCCATTATTTACTGTAGGCGACAAGTTTGACAAGGAAAAAGGCCGCTATGTACAGAAAGATTTTTTAAGAATGTTTTCCTTTAAACTGGCGAAAGGTGATGCGGCCACGGCGCTTGCAAGACCAGATGCGGTTGTAATATCAAAAAGTTTAGCCGATAAATATTTCAAAGGCCAGGATCCGATCGGTAAGATGATAAAAATTGATAATAAAGAAAACGTAATTGTTACAGGTGTGCTTGACGAGATCCCTGAGTTGTCTTCTTTGAAATTCGATTTCCTATTGAGCTATGAGATATGGTTCAAAAAAAATGATTGGGCAAAGGAATGGGATAATAATGGACCAAGATGTTACGTAATGCTTGCTCCAAACGTATCTGTTGATAAAGTAAATGCTAAGATCAAAAATTATATAAAATCAAAGAAAAAGGATAGCAACGTAGAGCTGTTTCTTCAAAACTATGGCGAATCATACTTGTATTCAAACTGGGATAATGGAAAACAGGCAGGTGGTCGTATTGAATATGTAAGGATATTTTCGGCAGTAGCTATTATCATATTACTTATCGCCTGTATTAATTTTATGAATCTTGCTACAGCTCGTTCTTTAAGAAGAGCAAGAGAGATCGGCGTACGTAAAGTAGTAGGTGCAGGTAAAAGACAACTGGTGGCACAATTCATCGGCGAATCCACTTTTGTTTCTTTTCTCGCCATTTTACTTTCTTTATTGATCGTTGCATTAATAATTCCGTCTTTCAATGAATTAACTGACAAAAAGCTGTTTATCGATTTGACAGATGCTTCTTTTTTGGTCATTCTTCTTGGATTAACTGTCGTCACTGGTGTTATTTCCGGTTCATACCCGGCTTTATTCATGTCAACTTTAAAACCGATAGTTGTATTAAAAGGTATTCTCAAATTCAAAGCCGGGGCTACTTATTTTAGAAAGGGTCTTGTGGTTTTCCAGTTTGCGTTGTCGATCATATTAATCCTCGGCATGATCGTTATCTATCGCCAGATAAATTTTATAAATAATAAGAATCTTGGTTTTGCTAAAGAAGATCTTTTATACATTCCGCTTGAAGGCCCGATGGCAAAAAATTTCATGGCTTTTAAGGAAGAGCTTTTGAAACAACCTGGTATAAAAAATATTTCAAGTGCTCAAAGCAGTCCGCTGGAAGTAGGAAGTTCAACACAAGGCGTACGCTGGCCGGGAAAAGATACTACCAAACTTATTTTATTCAGCAATAATCCTATTACCTATGATTATTTAGAAACAATGGGAATTAAATTGATTGGTGGGAGAGATTTTGATCCATCATTCAGTTTAGATACGATGAATTACCTGGTGAATGAAGCAGCTGCAAAGAAAATAGGTTACCAGGATCCTGTTGGGAAGGAACTTACAATGTGGGGAGATAAAGGAACCATTATTGGATTGATGAAAGATTTTCATCACAATTCATTACATGTGCCAATAGAACCGCTCATTCTCAGACTATTTAAAGGAAGCTGGGTCAGCGAGGGTGGTTATTGGGGAAATGTTATAATAAGAACTGAAAAGGGAAAATCGAAGCAGGCTATTGCAAGCATGGAAAAAGTTTTCAAGCAATTCAATCCTGGATTTCCGTTCAAATATTATTTCACTGATGATGAAATTGCAAAAAATTATAAAGCTGAACATACCGTAAGCAAGCTTTCTAAATATTTTGCATTTCTCGCCATATTTATTTCGTGTCTCGGCCTATTTGGACTGGTAACTTTTACGGCAGAACAAAAAACAAAAGAAATAGGGATTCGCAAAGTGCTTGGTGCATCAGTTACGGGTATTGTAAGAATGCTATCAAAGGATTTTTTAAAGTTGGTTCTCATCGCAACGATCATCGCTTTTCCGGTTGCATGGTGGCTTATGCACACATGGTTAGATGATTTTGCTTATCGTATAGACATTGGATGGTGGGTATTTGCTGTGGCCGGGATTGCTGCATTGCTGATCGCTTTATTAACGATCAGTTTTCAATCGATCAAAGCAGCAATAGCAAACCCGGTGAAAAGTTTAAGAACAGAATAAAAACGAAGCCATGATCAAAAATTATTTTAAGACGGCCTTTAGAAATCTTTGGAAAAACAAAACATATAGTTTCTTAAATATATTTGGGCTTGCAGTAGGCATTGCATGTGCGGGGCTTATTTTTTTATGGGTAGAAGATGAGATCAGCTATAATGATAATCATCAGAAAAAGGATCAGCTGTACCAGGTTCTCGAAAACCAGGCCTACGAAGGAAAAACTTATACATTTAGTTCTACACCTGGTGTAATGGCACCGGCAATGATGGAAGAATTGCCAGGAATAAAAAATACTTGCCGGCTTACGTGGCAACAATACACTTTATTTAGCTTCGGTGAAAAAGCAATTTATGAAAGAGGGTTTTATGCTGATTCTTCTTTGCTCAGCATGTTCACGATCCCATTTATAAAGGGAAAGAAAGAAAATGCATTTCAGCATCTTCATTCTTTAATTATCTCTGAAAAGATGGCGAAGAAGTTTTTTGGTGATCAACAGGATGTTTTGGGTAAAACACTTAGGCTGGACAACAAAGAAGAGTATTTAATAACAGGTGTGTTTAAAGATCTTCCAAATAATTCTACAATTAAATTTGATTGGCTTGCGTCTTTTAAAATATATTTTGATAGGAACACCTGGCTAAATGAATGGGGTAATAACAGCATACAAACTTTTGTTGAGTTGGAAAAAAACTCAAATGTGGCTTCCCTGAATCAAAAGCTTGATGGATACATAAAATCAAAAGACACTACTTCAACTGCCCGGCCATTTCTTTTTAGTATGAATGATTGGCGGCTTTACAGCAAATTTGAAGAAGGTAAGCAAGTTGGCGGTCGCATTCAGTATGTTCGTATGTTCAGCATTATTGCATGGATCATCCTGTTTATTGCCTGTATCAACTTTATGAATCTTGCAACTGCACGTTCTGAAAAAAGGGCAAGAGAAGTAGGTGTAAGAAAAGTTTTAGGTGCTGGCAAAAAAAATCTTGTCCTGCAATTTTTTGGCGAAGCGATGTTAATGGCGTTCTTGTCCTTAACCCTGGCAGTTGCCATCCTTTATTTTGTTTTACCTGCATTCAACACGTTAGTAGAAAAGAAACTTATTCTTGGATTAGATAATCCTGTTCATATTTTTTCTTTGCTGTTTATTGGCCTGATCTGCGGATTGGTAGCAGGCAGCTATCCTTCATTATACCTGTCATCCTTCAACCCCATATGGGTTTTTAAAGGATTGAATTTAAAAGGAAGCGGGGCAACCTTTATAAGAAAAGTATTGGTTGTTCTTCAATTCACGATCTCCATTGGTTTTATAATAGGTACTATCGTAGTATATAACCAGCTACAACATATTAAAAACCGCGATCTTGGTTATAATAAAGAAAATGTGATCCAAACAGGATTAAGAGGTCAGATGAAAAACAAATTCAGCGTGATCAAAAACCAATTGCTTTCTTCAGGATATGTGGAGAATGCAGCTGTATCAAATCTTAATCAGTTATACATGGGTAATTCCACCGGCGGGTATAGCTGGGATGGAAAAGATCCCTCAAAAAAAATATTGGTGACAGAGGATGTCATAAGTCCCGGTTATATGCAAACGATGGGAATTAAATTAAGCACAGGCAGAGATTTTCATCAAAACATAAAAGCCGATAGTCTTAATTTAATAGTGAATGAAACCTTTGCTAAGATCATTGCGAACGACGCCGGAAAGGATGATGCGGTCGGTAGTA
>DASUTO010000061.1:0-2013 GCA_036374555.1 Chitinophagaceae bacterium | reverse complement strand
TTTCCTGGTTGCAATAGCATTCATCAGTGCATTTAATTATTATCTCACCTGGTCGAATATTAAGTTCAATTGGTTCCTTGTTTATACTTATGCTATTGATACGATCCAGGGCTGGCTCGCATGGTGGGCAGTACGAAGTATTATTATTTATTTGGATAAAAAAATGCCTTATGGTAACCGGCCATTAAGAAGAATCCTTGTTCAATTAGTAGTAACAACTGTTGCCGGGATGCTAGTCATTATCCTGTTGACAGAATTGGCAAGCTGGATCCTTCGCGGAAGACCGGCACTTGCAAATTTTTATTTCTTTGATATTTTCATAATTGTTATCTGGTTTTTTGTTATTAATGGTGTTTATATCGGCATGCATTATTATAGTGAATGGCGGGAGTCTGAACGGAAACGGGAGGAAGAAAAAAAATTAAGGACTGGCGGATTTGCGGTAAAGCACGGCAATCAAAACCTGTTGTTTCCGTTTGCAGATATCTTGGGATTTTATGCTGAAGAAGGCTATACGATTTTGCTTACCAAAGAGAATAAAAAATATTTCCCTGACCGTTCGCTCGATAAAATTGAAACCAGCTTACCTGAAGAACTTTTTTTTCGTCTTAACCGGCAATATATACTTAACCGACAAGTTTTAACTGGCTTTAGAAGAACAGGGAACGGTAAAATAGAAGTTCTGGTTAATGGTCCGGAAAACCTTCCCACTTCAATCGCTGTCAGCCGCACAAAAGCTGTTTCTTTTAAAAACTGGTTTGAGGTCGATTGAAAAATGATAATTCTTATGACATTTCATCCGCTTTTTTGCTACACTTCAACCTCAAACCGGAATATTAGTCAAATAAGTGGCGCATTTCAACGCAAATTTTGATACATCCTAACTTAATACCCCGGCTTTTATTTGGATTACCATGGGTCAGTGTTGTTGTTTTGTAAAAAAAATTAAGTATGAAAAAGATATTGATCTCATGCCTGGTCACAATTTCTGCGGTTTCCTTTTTTGGACAAACTCCAAAAAATTGCGACCCTGACGTAGCTGTTAATGCAGCTTATTCAAAAGCTCCCGTGCTTGATTCTATATTAAAGCGTTATACTACTAATATGATCCCCGGAGCTTCAGTCGCCGTTTATTCCGAAGCTGAAGGTTGGTGGGCTGGGGCACAGGGCTATGCAGACCTGGAGAAAAAAACGCTAATGACCAATTGCCACTTACAGTACCTGCAAAGTATTTCTAAAAGCTATATGGCAGTTGAAATATTGCAATTAAAAGAGCAGGGTAAAATAGACCTTGATGCACCAATGACGAGGTATTTGCCGGCTAAGTTTAGCAAGTATATTAAAGATGCAAGCTCCGTAACTGTAAGAATGTTGCTGAATCATACATCAGGGATACCGGAGTACAACGAATCACCTGCATTTGTTTCAAGCGTTATTCTTCATCCTTTGCAAAATTTTTCATCAGAAGATTGTTTAAAAGCGATTGATAACAAAGAGTTTCAATTTTCTCCAGGCAAAGGTTATAAGTATACGAACACAAATTACCTGTTATTATCACTGATCGGAGATGCTGTTACCGGTGATCATGCGGGTTATATCAAAAAGAATATTTTCAAACCTCTTGGATTAAACAACAGCTATTATGGGAAAGACGTTAATTATCTGAAAGGGTTAAACCTTCCTCAATCGTATTGGGATGTTTTTAATAACGGCATTGCGGTCAATGCTACCCCCTTCCAGCAAATGACCGTTGTTTGTTCAAAAGGGGATGATGGAATTGTGTGCACAACTACGGATGCAATAAAATATTTAAAAGGTTTAATGGAAGGAAAATTGTTGAATGAGGCATCTATGAAAGAATTGATGGAATTTGTAAGAGATGAAAAGGGAAACAAGCGATATAGTATGGGAATGATCTATTTTGATCTCGGCGGTCTGCCTGCTTATGGCCATGGGGGAGGCGGTATTGGCTCCGGTTGTGGACTATTATATGTTCCATCTCATAAAATATAT
>DASUTO010000060.1:0-16214 GCA_036374555.1 Chitinophagaceae bacterium | reverse complement strand
TTTCATAGTTGATCCTTTTGTCAGGATGAAAAACAATAATGATGCCGTCCGAAAATAATGTTGAAAACTAAATGAAGTTTAGCCGCATAAGTAATTATGCATGATCTGTGTATAGAGGTAGTAGGGCTAACAAATAATCTGCTTTTATAAACTAAAATAAATGTTTTAGTAGAATTACTTTTCAATTTTAAAATAAAAAAAGGATAATGCTTTTGAAAACTGGAATTAATTTATAGTTTAGCGTTTCATTATATTTTCCTGATCCTCCTCCTTAGAATTTCCGTACCTATCCACTTCCATCTGATCTACCATTTTATTATTCCTTCTCCATTGGACCCCTCTGTGTATGCAATAGGATTAAAGTTTTATTTTCTGAATTGTTAATAAAACTCATATCCAATTTGAATCCGTAATTATTGCATTTAAATAAACCCTTATGAACACAATCTTCTACCCATGGAGTGTTCCATACCATAATCGTTATGGAACAGCACAACTTATTCTTCCCGCAAGGAAAAATAGTTTGTTTTTCTTAAGACATTATCTTCAGCGTTTCCATTTAAAATTTTTGTCACTCTTTGTTGCAGCGTTATTCTTTGTTGCAAGCTCAGCTACCGGACAGGGCCCCTGCCCCAGCAGTAACTGTACTTCAGGTGATATTCGCATCACCAAAGTAGAGTTGATAAAAGCTGATGGAACTGCTTTGCCAAACTTCTGCACGCCGGGAGTTGATCTCCAGGTAAAATTGAGAGTAACATTTGAAGTGACTTCTAAAACCCGTTACGGGTTTTTAGTCGTGGCAAACATCCTCATCAATGGGAATTCCATAGGCACCATCGCCCACTGCAATCCGGGAACCTTTGCAAAGGGTCTTCATACAATGGATGTAAGCACACTTTCAAATGGTAATGCCATCATTTGGCCGTGTGGTTCAGCTATACAATTAAAGGATGTTTATACCGCCTGGGATCAACAGGTGGCAACGGCTAGTCATCCGGGTATTTGCACTTACTTAACTTCCAATGGCACGATCACCGATTGTGCAACTATTAATCCCAAGTGTAAATTTTATGGAGCGAATGAACCCATTCTTATAGTAGCTCCACTGATCGCAAACTTTACTGCGCAGGAAGGTTCCTGCAATGGCCTTAAGCGTTCATGGACATTTACAAGTACAACAACAGGTGGCACTCCGCCTTACACTTATACATGGAATTTTGGAGATGGTACGGCGCCTCTCGTTACTACGCAAAATCCTGTGACGCATGATTACGCTTATTCTGTTACGGGCAATGTGAATGTAACGCTGAGTGTAAAAGATGCATCGACTCCAACAAATAAAACAAGTTCAGCACAACCACAAACAATTTCTGTAACTAGTTGTTGCACTGCGTCAACTGTTCCCACAGATGCCTCAGCTGCATCACCTTCAATTTGTAGTGGTGGTAGTACAAGTGTTAGTGTAATAGGTGGTTCATTGGGCACAGGTGCATCATGGAAATGGTATATCGGTGGTTGTGCAAATGGGACTTCAATAGGAACTGGTTCATCAATAAATGTTAATCCAACAACAACAACCACATATTATGTAAGAGCTGAAGGTGATTGCGGAACGACCGCATGTGCATCAGTAACAGTAACTGTAAAAACACCTTCAACGAATCCAACTAGTGCTTCCGCAATTTCCGCAATACTTTGTCTTGGTCAAAGTACAGATCTCAGTGTAACCGGTGGTTCATTAGGAACAAATGCTTCATGGAAATGGTATGCCGGTGGCTGTGGAAGCGGTGCTTCAATCGGAACTGGTCCATCAATAACGGTAACTCCAACTGTCACCACTACATATTATGTAAGAGCCGAGGGTGATTGCAACAATACAAGTTGCGCATCAGTGGTCGTGACGGTGAAAACACTATCAACAGCTCCGACAGGTGCGATGGCAACTCAGTCTACCATTTGTAGTGGGGGCAGTACAAATCTTAGTGTAACCGGTGGGTCATTAGGAACAAATAGCGCTTGGAAATGGTATGCCGGTGGCTGTGGAAGCGGTGCTTCAATCGGAACTGGTCCATCAATAAATGTTAACCCAACAACAACAACTACCTATTATGTAAGAGCTGAAGGTGATTGTGGAAATACCACTTGTGCTTCGGTAACTGTTACGGTCAAAAATCCATCGAATAATCCCACAGGTGCTTCAGCAGTTTCTTCAATTCTTTGTCAAGGCCAAAGTACAGATCTTGGCGTAACTGGTGGTTCATTAGGAACAAACGCTTCATGGAAATGGTATGCCGGTGGTTGTGCAAGCGGCCCTTCAATTGGAACTGGTCCATCAATTACTGTAACTCCATCTGCAACCACTACCTATTATGTAAGAGCCGAGGGTGATTGTAACAATACAAGTTGTGCATCAGTAGTTGTGACTGTTAAAACACTATCATCTGCTCCATCCGGCGCAAGTGCAGCATCACCTTCAATTTGTATTGGAGGAAATACGAATCTCAGTGTTGTCGGCGGGTCGTTGGGTACTGGTGCGTCATGGAAATGGTATAAAGATGGTTGTGCAAGCGGCGCTTCCATTGGGACCGGAGCAATGATCAGCGTAAATCCAACTCAAACGACAACATATTTTGTAAGGGCGGAAGGCGATTGCAATAATACAGCTTGCGCATCGGTACAGGTTAGTGTTAATCCGGCTTCCTTTGGTGGTACATTAGCCAGTGATAGAACAATTTGTGCTGGCTCAAACGTCGGCTTATTGAGTCTTACAGGAAACATTGGTTCAATAGTGCGTTGGGAATATTCTGGTACAAATGCTGTTGGTAGCTATTCTGCAATTGGAAGCACTGCAGCAACCTTAACGGTAGGAGCACTTTACCAGGATATGTGGTTCCGTGTTGTTGTAAAAAATGGAGCATGTTCCGAAGCAACTTCTAATGCAATTAAGATCACATTACAGTGGCCAATCGCCAATAACTATATTGGCAGTGCACAAACTATTTGCGCAGGCAATACTCCTGCAGCATTAGACGGATATACTCCAACTGGTGGCGATGGTAGTTATTCTTATCAATGGCAAAGGAGAACTACAGGAAGCTGGTCAAATATTTCAGGCGCTACGGGCTTCGGCTATGCGCCTGGTCCGATCACGGAAAATACAGAATTCAGAAGAGTAGTTTCTACCAGCGGCGCCTGTTCCAGTAATCCAAGTAATGTAGTCTTGATCAGTATAAGTCCTGAGTCGCAGGTCTATCCGATAAGCAAAACAAATTTCTGCCAGACGGCACCAAATACCGGTAAGGTTAAGCTAATGGATTCTTATCAGGGAGTTAGTTATCAGTTGAAAAAAGCATCGGACAATAGTAATGTTCACCTTCCAAAAATTGGTACCGGCGATGCGCTTGAATGGACAGGACTTGCAGCGGGAACTTATTATATATATGGCACCGGCCTAGCTCCGACATATTGTACAAGTCGTACTACAAACGTGACTATATACATGTTTGATTGTACTGAATTCTATACGTTGAGTCAAGGTGGTTTTGGCAATAATGGAGGTAGCTGCCTGGGAAGTAATGCCGTTAATACAATTATGGCGCTGCTGGGTAACACTGACCTCGTTATAGGAACAACAAATTCAGTTACAATACCTGCTACAATAGAAGGCGCAACAAAACTTAACCAGGTGTTGCCAGGCGGAAGCGGAGCAAATGCTTTACCTGCAGGAAACTGTGTTATCACAAGCGGTTGCTTTGTTTCTCCAACCTACCTGACATCGGGTGGAAAGATCAACAACGGCCTGTTATCTCAAACAATTGTAATGTCATTGAATTCAAGATGGAATAATAATGCTTTGTTGTTGTTCCCTATTCGAAGTGGCTATCTGACCACGCAGGAAATGAATGGATGTTACCCGAATACAACTCCAAGTGAAAATTGTGATATCGTCTCAATACAAATAAATCCGAATGTAGTGAGCTATCTTGGTCCAAATGCAACAGTGGCCGATCTTCTTCAACTGGCAAATGATGTATTAGGAGGAACAAAAACACCAGGTATAAATGGAGTTCCATCTTATTCAGATATTAGTGGGGCATTGAACTCACTCGTCGTGGCATTTCATGATGGACGTAGGTTCCTGAATTACTATGATACGCAACAGGGCTGTGAATTGTTGACAGGGTCGGCTGCGATAGAAACAACAGCGGCTAACACAGCGACATCAATCGCGGCAGAAAAAGAAAAAGAAAACAGAGTGACTGTAACGGCATTCCCTAACCCATTCACTGATAATATCAATTTCCAGATCGAAACAAAACAATCGGGACAAGGAACGCTTGAAGTATATAATATAACAGGACAAAAAATAAAAACTGTTTTCAGCGGATATATGAATGCCGGCAAACAAAGATTTAGTATGAATGTTCCTGCCGGACAAAGTTCTGTTCTGTTTTATGTCTTCAGAATGGGCAGCCAAAAAATATCAGGTAAATTATTACACAAAGGAGGTCGTTAAAAAGGAAACCGGTTCGGATAAAAGGTAAAGGTGGCCAATGGCCACCTTTTTTTTAAGATGCCGATTTACATTTCGATCCCCTTTGCCAGGATCAACTGGAAGATCAATAACAATACGACCAACAGTATAACAGGCATTAAGAATATCTTTTTATTAATATCATTGTTGACAGGGGCAAGTGGTTTTATTTTCCATGCATGAGCAAACACCATAGGAATTGTAAGCAGCGTAACGAAGACAGGAGCTGACGCTCTCTCCCATGGCATTATCCGGAAAGGAATTATTAATATGATACCAATAACCGACGCGAGTAAGACGATCCTGGAAAGATAACCGGATCTTGAACCCGCATTTTGTGTAAAAGAACTTGAAGGAGCCAGTTGCAATAAATATTTTGTGAACAGGCTACCGATCACCAACATCAATACAATTCCTGAAATTGAAATGATCCAACCTGTTGTTTGACTTAAACCGAGATTAGTAAATGCCTGGCCCGTATCAGTATCAGGCGCCATAAATGCAGTAATGAATTGTGGTATTGATTGACCAAACCCTTGAAATGCCATCCACAGAACAAACAAGTGCATCCAATGAGTTGAATGTTTCATTGCTCTTGCGATAAAAAAACAAATTATCGCTGTTATAAAAATTGCGACAGCGCCATAACCCTGGGCAAGATCATCCATAGGGTGCTCACCATACCAATTATGATTGTTATGATAAAGCACTGCTTTTAAACCCAGCCATCTTTTCCCCAATGCAAGAAATAATTCCTGTATAAAGAAAATAATATTGAATGCAAGTGCATACAACACTGCCGAATTAAAGATCACGGCAAAACCAGGGTAATTGATTTTGTTTCTAGCGCCACCCCTTGTTTTTATAAATCCATAAAGACCCCAAAGAATAGGGATGAGAAGAAGCAATAGCGGAAGCAAATGGCTCGGATTGTTCATTGCAGCAGTTTTGCCTAAGACTACCGCCACCAGGAAAATGTTACAAGAAATCGAACTATTGATTTTTACGAATAACCTCAAACCAAAAACTATAAACTTCTCCGAAGGAGTCCGTTGGATCAACTACTTCTCTCTGCTCCACTCCTCATGTATCGGCTCGCCTCTTGAACTAAGTCCCTTATGCGTCCACACATTATTCGCCACACTTCCATCAAAACTTAAGGATGCACCAACACGACTGCTGTCTCTGGAAAAGAATTCAATATTCTCTGTATACTTACCATTTTTAAATGTATATGTGCCGCCTCCGGTACCAAAGAATTCCTTTGTTTCTGTATTGATCGCCATCCATTGAAATCTTGTTGATGAAAGTATTTTCAGAGTCTTTCTTGCAGACTTTTCTATCGGTTGTATGGAGCCGTCTCTCATTCTCCCGGTAATGCGCCAGGTACCTGCAAGACCATCTGTGCCATTGTCAGCTCTTTTCCATTCACCAATTTCATTTCCAAGATTAAGTTTAAATGTATTGCCGGAAATAGTGACAGGATAATGTTTATGTGTACCCACATTGTCTTTTGACTCTGTATCAAATTCTATATTGGCATGCATTTGTCCCCCTGCTTCTGAAAATGTTCCTCCCCATGTGCGAATGAATTTTTTATTCTGTTTATCAAAAACGCTGCAGGAGAAATAACCATCCTGGAAAATAAACACATATTCAGTCGTTCCGTTCATCGCATGCCATGCACCTGTTAAGGATGTTTGGACATGAGGGCTTTTTTGAAGTGGCTTTGACGAATGGGACCTTACTGCAACGATCAATATCAGTGCAGCGATCTCCGACATAAAAAATACTTTCATATTTCTATTTTAAAAATAAAAGATACGAAGAAGTCAAGAAATTATGGACGCATTATTTGGTAGCATAAGATTTTCTTAACAGAATTGCCATCTCTTTTACAGTTGAAGCATATCTGGCATCAACGGCAAGATTGATGAATTCGCCGGGATCATTTTGATGATCATACAACTCAACGCCCATTTTAGCCTCATCCCATTCATTGTATCGCCATCTTTCGGTGCGTACACTTCTTCCCATTATAATCTTTTGATCTGGCTTGTCACGGTTTATTATTCTTTGAACCTGGGTATATGCAGGTTTGTCCCATTTTTCGTTGGGGTTTTTGATCAATGGCAATAAACTTTTACCCTGGATATTTATTGGCGGCTTTAATCCGCATAGTTCTGCAAGCGTTGGATAAATATCAAGCAGCTCAACTGTTCTCAAAGATGATTTTCCATTCGTTAATCCAGGCAACGCTATGATCAACGGAACCCGTGCAGAGTTTTCAAAAAGACTTTGTTTCATCCATTGGCCATGTTGGCCAACATTATACCCATGATCGCTGCAGAAAACGACAACGGTATTATCTTTTAGTTTCAGTCTTTCCAAAGCATCCAACACTTTACCAACCTGTGCATCCATAAAAGATATAGAAGCGTAATAGGCTCTCAAAGCCTCACGAAGTTTGGTTTCATCAAGACCATAATTAAGCGGGTCGGTCGATTTAGCAATTTGGGGCTTATCATTCCAGTCTGAGGGATCTTCTTTAACAACTGAGACTTTATCTAAAGGATACAGATCAAAGTATTTTTTCGGCGCTACATATGGACAATGTGGTCTATAGAATCCTACAGCCAGGAAGAAAGGTTTATCCTTGTTGTTTTCCATGATCTGTATCGCTTCTTTTGCCACAATACCGTCAGTTTGTTCCTCGTCTTCACCATCTGCAATCAGATATGTAAGGGATGCACCGAGTCCGCGGCCGGGAGTGAGGATAGTTAGTTTACTTTCTTCTGCCTTATCTCGCCCAATTGGATTCACCCGTTGATTCCATGAAATTGAATCATCCTGTCCGTTAGTGCCTATTCCCCCCGGAACTCCATAATGAAAGATCTTTCCAACCCGTGCACTGAAGTATCCATTATTCTTAAACAATTGAGGAAGCGTGATCGCTTCAGGGATATTATCGCGAAATAATTTTTGAAGATCAAAAACACCTGTTACGTCAGGACGAAAACCGGTAAGCATCGAAACCCGGCTGGGGCTGCAGAGAGGAAACTGGTTATAAGCACGATCAAATCGTATTGAACTGTTTGCCAGGCGATCGAGATGGGGTGTTTTTACAAATGAATTGCCATAACATTCCATATCGTTATTTAGATCATCTGCCATGATCAAAAGAACATTGTATTTTTTCTTCTGCTCTTGTTGATCGTTTGATCGGTCGGTGTTTAATGACGTAAGAAAAACAGGTATAATGATCCAAATAAAACTGAACGTCTTGTGCAGGTAGCAGGGTGTCATTGTTAATATTTTTACAAGTGTTCTATCTTAATTAGTCTTTTATACCCATTGTATCTCTTCGCATTTGCTGGCGCTGCCTGAGGAGGCTTGTATCAACTGGCGGTGGTGCTGCATTTATTTTCGGCAACCAGGTGGCCAAATTTTTGATCGTGTCAGCATATTTTTGTTCGCTTGCAATATTCTTCCATTCATAAGGATCTTTATTATGATCATATAACTCTTCTGTATTGTCGCTATACCTGATATAATGCCATCTTTCTGTTCTGACAGAATGATTGTTACGACCATAAGTTGTTATTGCAGGATAATTCCATTCAAGCCTAGGGTTTTTTAGCAATGGAAGAATACTTTTCGCTTCTAATCCCTTTTTTTCTGGTAGTCCGCACAATTCAATTAATGTGGGATAAATATCCATCAGGCTAACAACTCTTCCACAAACTGAATTTGGCTTTATAGTGCCTGGCGCTACTACTATCAAAGAAGTTTGTATTGCCTCCTCCCATAATGCAAATTTCCGCCAATGTTCTTTTTCACCAAGGTGCCAGCCATGATCTCCCCACAGCACAATGATCGTATTTTTTTTGTAAGCACTTCTCCCGAGTGCGTCGAGAAGTCTGCCAAGTTGTGCATCGGCAAAAGAAATTGCTGCCAGGTAACCCTGGATCGCTTTTTTCCATTGATCATTTTCAAGAATGAATTTATGATCATTGCTGCTACCGCCAAATGTTGAGTGGGCCATTTCTTTTCCTCTCGCTGGAATATCGGAAAGATCATTTTCAATTATTTTAGGAACGACGATCGATTCTAACGGGTAAAGATCAAAATATTTTTTTGGCACATACCATGGCAAATGCGGTTTCCTGATCCCAATTGCAAGAAAGAATGGCGATTCATGTTTTTCATTTAAATAATCAATACCATACTGAACAATTTTATAATCTTCCATTTCTTCATCGTTAGCGTTGAGTGGGGCCCAGTCAAAATTTGCAAAACCATTCGTTGGAACTTTTTCCGGTTTTGGTGAGCCCAATACCTGGTGAAATTTTCTCCATGACGCTGAATCATGAAATGTTTCATGAAAAATTTTACCGGCGCCATAAGCATCATAACCATTGGCCATAAAATATTGTGGAAGGGTAATTACATCCGGCATTGTTGGCCGCCAGGGATGTTGATTCTGATATACACCCGAAGTAGATGGTCGTACACCTGTTAACAAACTTACCCGGGACGGATTACAAAGTGGCGCGGCGCAATAAGCTTTTGAAAAACTCATGCCTTGCTTAGCAAGCTTATCCATATTTGGAGTTTTTACTCCTTTGTATCCA
Organism: Chitinophagaceae bacterium; assembly: GCA_036374555.1. Classification (GTDB taxonomy): domain Bacteria; phylum Bacteroidota; class Bacteroidia; order Chitinophagales; family Chitinophagaceae; genus VBAS01. Next base: position 7,046 of record DASUTO010000060.1, on the reverse strand, counting down.
TTTAAAGGACCGATCCAATCATTCAGATCATCTAAGGAAATAAAAAGAACATTAGGACGTGCGGTTTGTTGGGCAGTAATAATATTTTGAAAGATCAGCATCAAGAAAACAAGTCTTATCGCCTTCCAATTTTTTTTATTTCTCATGATTATGTTTTAAGAAATAATAATTAAGAAAAATTACCACCTGAAAAGTTCAATTAATTGCTTCATTGGCACCGGGTATTAGATATTATATTATGTAATATAAATTTATTAGAGTTATCAAGCCATTCTATTTTATACCAGGCTTCATAACAGAACTACAATGTGCAAAAGCATTTAATGTTATACACTGTAACAATACCGGGGTCATCAGCAATTTCATATAAAGAGATCTTAAAATGAAGAAAAATCTCTTACCTGGCAGAAGAAAAACGGGAGCATAAAATTAAACAGCTTTTAGAAATTTCAGATTTCTTTTTGCTTCTCTAAAGATCCTTGTGTTTATAACAAAAAGCCTCCTGAATACACCAGGAGGCTTTTCCGTCATGCAGTCTGACCGGGATGACAACAGAATGGTAGCTGCATAATTATTTTTAATCGGTTGCTACAAGTTTGTAAACTTTGCCCGTTGTTCCTGATGGTCCCAACACAGTAGAAGTAGCCACATAAATCTCTCCTTGCAGATCTTGTCCAAAGCCTTTTACAAATGCTCCCAAATGATCAGTGAAACTTGCTAATGTAATTTCCTGGAATGGCCATAAGCCGGGACCTGCCGGTTTAGCAATAAAAAGTTCACCCTGCGGAGTACCGGATCTTGAGAAACTGGCAAATACATAATCCCCTTTTAAACTTTTTATATTGTCTCCGCGATATACATGACCACCAATAACTGTAAGTGTCTTAACACCAGGTGCCGGGTTTGCTGCATTAAGCATTTCTATCACAGGATCAATAAGCCTGTTTCCAAATGGATCGATACCGGGGCATTCGGTTAATGATGTTCCCGGAGTTGCTGTGCTAAAACAATGTGTTCCTTCTTTTACGTTCCAGCCATAGTTGCCACCTTTTTCTACCACGTCTACTTCTTCATATAAAATTTGTCCCGCATCTCCCAGGAATAATCTGCGTGAGCCGCTCATATCAAATGACATCCTGTATGGATTTCTGAAACCATATGCATAGATCTCATCAAGCCCGGGTGATCCAACAAAGGGATTATCAGAAGGAATTCCATAAGGCATCCCACCATCCATATCAAGACGCAAAACACTGCCCCATAAATTTGCTTCTACATCTTGTCCATTACCACCGGTATTGGTCAGATACCAATCAGGCACATGCCCATTTCCATTATCATTTGCTCCGCCTCCATCACCAATGGAAATATATAAATATCCATCAGGTCCAAAGATCAAGGTGCCTCCGTTATGATTGCCTTGCGGATCATCTATCTCAAGAAAAACTCTTTCGGAGCTCATATCAACAACATTCGGATCTGAAGAAATTCTGAACTCAGAAAATCTTGCAAGGTTATTCCATGTTGTTGTAGGTGTGGGTCCACCAGCTCTTGGCGGAGCATTGTAATAAATAAAGAGTCGTCCATTGCTTTCATAATCCGGATGAAATGCAACACCCAATAAACCTCGTTCATCAAAACCAGCATTGAGTGTAATCATCCTGCTGGTAAGATCAATAAATGGTGTGGCCATTTTGTTACCACTTGCATCAAGTACCCATAGCCTCCCGATCTGATCGATCACAACCAGGCGACCGCTATTATCGGGAATGGGAACCACGCCAATTGGCGAAACAAAACCATCTTCCACAAGTTGAAGATCTACTGCTTCTTTTAATTTAGGTATTGCAGTTGCCTCTTCTTCCGATAATGGTGGAGTGCTTTCCGTTTTCTTACAGCCCGGAGAAAATAACGCTGTGCTTATTAATACCATCATACCACAGGTTAAAATGAGAATGCGACCCACACCCCGCATGAAAATTCTTTTCATAACTAAAAAATTTTTAGGTGATTAAAATTCTTAGATGGAAATAACACGTGGCTTATGTAAAATGATACATTTAAATTTTCATGGAGTACGGCAACAACATTTGAATCCGGGCGGGGCAATTAGATTGCGGGAACAATTTTTTAATCGGGGTAATTCAAACAAGAGTTGTCTGCAAGAAAAAAATCGAATCAAAATGTTTAAAAGAAATAAAAAAGGCTCTGTCAGAATGTAGAAAATTTTACACAGCCTATTTATACTCAGAATAAAAAAGCCTCCTGAAAAACAGGAGGCAATTATTATTTCTTAATTTTAAATTATTAATTTATCCGGAACTACTGCACCAACGTTATCGACCCGATATCTGCCACCTCGCCAATTGTAACTGTTACATTGGTTATCGTTTGATCAATATATCCATTGTTCCCATCTATTAATACTGACCATGTACCGGCAGGCACACCACGAATTAAAAATTCACCGGTTAAAGGATCGGGGATCGCACTTAAAATACCACCAAGACCATCTGTCGCTTGTACTGTTGCATTTGCAGCGAGAGGACTCACAACTCCTTTGATCGCACCGCTTGTTGCTTCGGTAAAAGTGCGGATCACCGGTTTTAAAATATAGTCACCGGCCCCGTTTACAACAACCGAACGTAGACAATCAAAATCTATCCATAGTTTATATTCAACGCCTCCAATTAGATCAGCATGAATATTAAACTTTAATCCTGATTCCTGTCCGGACGGAACTTCTAATGGTAAGGCCGATGCAACACCATTCACCACAATTGAATTGTTGGCCCCCAGTTTCAATCTTAATTGAGAAACTTTACCCGCCGGTAATTCAAATGTTGATAAAAGAGTCTCCATACCATTTGTAAACTCGAGAAGATTATAAATGACGGGAGAAACCGGCATTGGCATAGTTGTCCATCCACCTTCACCAGGATCTGTACTTGCCTTCACTTCTATACCTACAACCTCGATATTCACAGCATCATATTCTGCTGGTGCATCGGTGAGGTATACAGTTAATCTTGACTTCTCCGCATCTTTTTTACAATATGTTCCCGAGAAAATAAATATTGCAAATAATGCAATACTTAAGAGCATACGCACTGTTTTCATAGAGTAATTTTTTAGTTGTGTACAGATGACAATAATAGTGCCTTTATGCCAGCAAAGCCATAGATGAACTACGATACACGAAGTTTTTACTAGTAAAAAAAACATTTCTTCGGATGATTTACTTGGCGAAACTTCCTGATAAAAACCCAAAAAATACTTAAACGCAAAAACGCCGACTTTTCGTAAATAATACGAAGCCCTAGTGAGCTTATATTCACATTATTCCTTTGCCGTAAAACAAAAAAATTAACAGCCTACCCAAACCTCCTGATAAGCTTATAAATTCCCAAAGATTGAAATGATCTTACATAAAACTGTGAAACGAAGAATTCATAAACAAAAGAATTTTAATAAGCGACAACTATATCTGATTTAATGATTGACATGGCAGATTAAAATATTTCTCCAGATAAATTTATTATACCTATCTTTTGGATTCTTCCACTCCCTATTTCTACTCCCTGTGTCACATTTCTTAACCACCTAAAATCATCTAAACATGAGAAAGATCTTTCTTCTCTGCATGCTTGTTCCTGTATTAGGAATAAGCCAGAAAAACGTCATGAGTTCATTCAGAGCTTTTCCAAAAGTGGACAAAGTACTGGAATTTGAAAAAGCATTAGCAGCACATGCACAAAAGTATCACACCGGTGATTGGAAATGGCGGGTATGGGCCATTCAATCAGGTCCCGATGCCAATGGCTACCATATCACTGAAGGCCCACTTAGCTGGGACCTGCTTGATGGCCGCGGTGACATCAACGTTGAACATAATAATGACTGGAACAAAAACGTAGCGATCTATCTTACTGACAGAGGTAGTGCCAGCTATTCAGTATTTGAAGACACTCTTAGCACGGTAGCTCTTACTGACTATGCTGATAAGATCAATATCACGCATTGGTATCCCAAAATAGGATGGGGTGGTAAAGTGAGAGATATAATTGCTGATATGAAAAAAGCATGGAAGGCCGGCGGGCAATCAGTTGCAGTTTATTCGTCCAGTTCCTCCGGTCCGGCTCAATATACCCTGGTTACAAGATATAAACAGGGTTTAAAAGAAAGGAATCCGGGGTTTATCAAAGAATCTTTTAAAAACAGGTATGAAAAAGCCAATGGGGAAGATTCATTTGAAGATTTTCTCGGGATACTTCGTGAATACCTGACGGATGCATGGAGCGAATTACTTTTTTATCGTGCTGATCTGAGTTCGAAATGATTTTCAAAAATTATATCATCAATACACATAATATGAAACAAACTACTTCCTTAAAAAAGATCAGGATTATCCTGGTGGCGCTTTCACTCACAGTATTTCAATTGAACAGTCTTGCACAAATCACCGTTTATCAATACAGACATGTGCCTGGTGATAAGATAGATGAGTTTGTAAAAAGAGAAACGACCTACTGGAGTAAAGTAGCTGAAAAAGCAGTTGCTAATAAAACAATGACGTTTTGGGCATTGCTTGAAAAAGTTGGAGGTTATGATCTGCCTAACTCATCTAACTATTTATTCATTAATACTTTTCCTGATGTTGACAAAACAGGTGATGTATTCAGCAATGTAGAATCAATTGCTGGTGTAAAGATGTTGGATATGGAAACTAATTCGATGTCAACCGTCACCAGCCAATTTTTTCTGCATACGGAAGGTTGGACACAGGACGCAAAAGCAGATCCGCCATCTGATTTTAATTATGTAGTGATGGTTTATCATAATACAGACTATGCTGACAGTCTTATTGGACTGGAAAACAAATATTGGTCTCCCTTTATTAAAAAAGCAATGGACAATAACCAGACACCACAGATGGCGTGGGGAAATGCAAGAGTTCTTGCTCCAATGGGAGATGATATTAAATTCACGACGGTTTCTTATGACATCTACAAAACACTGCAGGAAGCTTTGATGCCTGCATGGGATCCGAAAGCAGTATTTCCGACCAAAGGGTTGAACATGATCGATAAATTGGAATTGTCCCGTCGCGGTATTGCTATTTACAGGATCGTGAAAGTGGTTAGTTCTCCCAACTAAAAATATACTAGCCTTTAATTATAGAAGCAGCCTTCTGAATTCAGAAGGCTGTCTTTATTAAAATGTCAGCGTTTCATAACTCATGATTCCTGGTGCTATGCTAAAACCCGATCGATGGCCTCATTCACATTTTCCATGGAAAAAGGCTTATCAAGAAAGGCATCAGCACCATTTTCCAGCGCAACATCACGGGCAGTACTAAAACCAGAGATCATGATGATCTTTATTTTCGGGTACTTTTTTTTGACGTAGCTGATAAAGTCAACGCCAAATCCATCCGGGAGTTTGTTGTCAAGAATGATAATGGAAGGTTTATTCTTGCTAAGATATTCATCAGCATCCAACAGGTTGTTTACATAATCCAGTTCAAATTTTCTGTCGGAAAGAATAAGATCAAGTATGAGACATGTCTCCCCCTGATCCTCCACAACAAGCATTTTCTTTGCCTGCCGGGCTTTTGTCATTGTTGTAATAGGCATAACAAGGATTTTAGGTTAAGGTTAGTTTTCAGAAGGGAGGATCATTGGAGGGTTAGCAAGCGCAAAAATCTTGCCTCAACTTAAGCGGGTGGGATGACTCTTGTAAAAAAAGTAATTTTCCTTAGATATCATTCAACGTCTCAATGTAGACAGATAGTATATGTCCTAACATGCACTTTGCATCATGTTAGTTTTTTCCATTTCCTAACTGGTTGCTAATCTGCATGGCAACAAGGACAGTTTTAACCTCAACATGAATAAAATATTCTCACAATGGCCCTAAGTTTAATACAAGAGCCAACGCGTTTTTGTAGCAAAATAAAAAGCTTCCCAAATAAATGAGGAAGCTTCAATACGATTAAACAAGCAAAACCTATGGGTTAGCCGTGGCATCAACAGTTAATCTTTATTTCTCCGTATAAGCCTTACAAAACGGTAGTAAATAAAACCGACTGTCAAGATAAGAAAACACAAGATTATATAGCTGGTTCTCATAGGGGGTAGATTTTATAACAGATTACTCCCAAAATAATGCCTTTGTGCCGTCTTATGAAAGGTATAATACGATAAACGCAGTTTTAACTAGTAGAAAAAAAAATTCAGACGGAAGCCTACTTCGATAAATTTCGGGTAAAAAAACCAAAAGAACTTGGCGCCTCGCGGATAAACAAAAAACCTCCTGAAAAACAAGAAGCTTCAAACAATTCACGCCAACTTTCAACTTTCAACTATACGAAATTTTCAATCCTCGGGGATTATTTACAACCTTACCTGTAGACGGGTACTTTGATCCAACTATCCAATAGCCATTTTATATCTAATGGAGTTCTTCCATCTGCAATTGTTTCTGTGCTTACATCTCTGCCTGAACCATAATTGAGTTGATATTCTCTTGTTTTTACAACTCCAAGTGAAACTACTAAACGGCTTCCTTTGCTCAATTGTTTACTTGTAAAAAAGGTTTGTCGTACCGGAATGATCTCTTTCATCCCGGGCTTTAATAATTGCCGCCTTGCAGGATCTTTTGCATAACTGGCCCTTCCTATATATGAACTTAACAGAAAATAACGACCATCGGGCATAAATTCATACAATTTCATGTCTATGTCAAGATCCTTTTTATTGATGATAAGATGCAGGTCAGAAAAAAAACTTCCATTTACTGAAAGCGGGGCCTTCATTGGTTCACTGATAAATGAGACATATTTCTGGCTGTTCAGGTTACTTCTCACTCTTCCTTCATAATTATCATCAGGCTCATCACGATTAGTAAAATCAACCTGCTGCCTTATATATTCTTGACTATCCTTTATTAGTTTATCCGATAGCTTAAAATAATTTTCCGAACGAATACTACTTAAATAAAAAGTCAGTGTATCATTGTTTATCTGTCTCATCGATGAAACATGC
>DASUTO010000059.1:0-3298 GCA_036374555.1 Chitinophagaceae bacterium | reverse complement strand
ACTCGTGAGTTTATTGGACGATTTTATAAGAATAGTTTTTAAAAAGGCATCATACAACGAGAACTTTAAAAAGGAAATGATTGATATCAGAGCGAGAGCTTTTCAGTTCGATTATGATGTATCAAATTCAATGATTGATATTAATAATCTAATCTACACCGTCACCAAGAGAATGGCCGAAAAGGATTTTATTGAAATAAAAAGCAATTTTGATAAACTATATGATCGAATAATAGTAGATAAATTTGTTGGCAAGAATGTCTATGTGACTAGGCTGGGACAACGATTCTTTAATCATCCACCTGGAGGAAGTAGTATATACTTCCCTAGATTGAAAGAGGAAATTTTAAGAACAGTTACCTATTCCGATTTTGTTCATAACCTAAGTACTCGAAGATCAAGCTATTTCAAAAATTCAGAATGGTTTTATCTATTATTTAAATTATTCTTCAAGGATACCTTGCCCATGGTCGACTTTTGTAGCCTCAATGGGAATTTTGACTTCCAGAAAAAAAATATCCCCATTTTGATACCTGAGAAAAATTTCGGGTTCGCCTTTTAGGGTAATCAATTTGGGATTTAATTCATAAGTCATTAATGCATCATATTTTGGCTTTTCTCCATCCTCAACTATTTCAAAATTACTATTTGTGATATCAAATTGTATGGTAAATCTTCCTGTTCTTGTTTCAGGATCACCTTCATTCAACACTTCAATTTGTGTGATTTTGTTAGAGCTAAGAATAAAGTTTAAGCCGTTTAGAAAGCATAATCCTCTTGCCATAAAATTTAATTTAAAGGTGGATAAATATAATTTGAAATTGATGTTACAAATATGTGATAAAGGATAAGATTAGTTCAGTGGCTTTTCACCCAAAAACAAAAGGTGTTTTGACGGTCGCCCGTAAAAACACCTTTAAGATAAGGGAAAATATAATTAGTTCAGCACACTCTTCTCTTTTACTATCTCAACTTTTTCCTGTTCCTTAATTGCATTCCATCCGCCAGCTATATTGCGAAGATTATGTATGCCCTGGCGTTTCAACAATGAGCAGGCAATAACACTGCGATAACCGCCAGCACAATGCACATAAAGGTTATGCCCATCTTCAATATTTGCCATCGTTCCGGGATCGATCATTTCACTAAGTGGTAAATTCATTGCCCCCGGTAAATGACCTTCAGCAAATTCATTTTCTTTTCTTACATCAAGTACGATCAGGTTTTCATCAAACTCCTTATCCATCATTAGTTCATCGGCTTCCACTTCAACTATCATATCCACTTTTTCGCCGGCTTTTTTCCATTCTTCAAATCCTCCCTGCAAATGCCCATCGATCTTTTCAAAACCAACTCTTGCTAAGCGGATGATCGTTTCTTTTTCTTTACCCGGGTCAGTTACAAGAAGTATAGACTTGTCAAATGGCAAAAGACTGCCGGCCCATTCTGCAAATCGTCCATTCAGACCAATATTAATTGAGCCAGGAACAAATCCTTTTACAAATTCAGTTTCGGTTCTTGTATCAAGCAGTATAATGTCATCATTTATTAAGCTCTTAAATTCCTTAACAGAAAATCCTTTCATTCCCTGCTCAAGCACTTCATCCAGGCTTTCATATCCTTCTTTGTTTATTTGTGCATTGATCGGGAAATATTGGGGTGGTGCAGCAATTCCTTCTGTCACTTTTTGAATGAATTCTTCCTTTGTTTTCGACTCTAATGCGTAGTTATGTTTTTTCTGTTCACCAATTGTACTAAACGTTTCTTTACCCAAACTTTTGCCACAGGCACTACCCGCACCATGAGCAGGATAAACGATCACATCATCAGCCAAAGGAAATAATTTATTATGAATGCTGTCATACATCATGCCGGCAAGATCCTGCATCGTAAGATCAGCGCCTTTTTGAGCAAGGTCAGGGCGGCCAACATCACCAACAAATAATGTATCACCCGTAAACACACAATGATCTTTTCCATTCTCATCCTTTAATAAATAGCAGGAAGACTCAAGTGTATGACCTGGAGTATGTAAGACTTCAATTGTGATCTTACCAATTGAAAATTTTTCACCATCCTTTGCTACATGTACCGGGAATTTTGTTTCGGTCTTTGGCCCATAAACGATAGGGGCCCCGGTCACTTTACCAAGATCGATATGTCCACTAACAAAATCAGCGTGAAAATGCGTTTCAAAAATGTATTTGATCTTTGTTTTACGTTCATTGGCAAGATGAAGGTATTCGTCTATATCACGGAGCGGGTCGATAATGGCAGCTTCGCCTTCACTTTCTATGTAATATGCCGCCTCGCTCAGGCAACCGGTGTACAATTGTTCAATAAACATGTTCAGTGGTTTAAATGCAAAGATAACTGAGTTAAAAGATGCTATGAAAGTAAGCGAAAATATTAACAACAATCAATGCTATTGCCCTAATAGGTTGCTCACAAACGCATTGAGATCCAGTAGTCTTTGCCTGCTTACAGAATAGTAAATGAATTTTCCTTCTCTTTTTGTTTTTACAAAACCTGTTCTTCTTAGAATAGCAAGTTGTTGTGATGCTACAGCCTGTTCAAGCAGCAAATGTTCAAAAATTTCAGTTACTGTGACCTGGCCTTTTTCACCAATATATTTTAAGATCACTTGTCTCAGTTTATGATTGACTGACCTGAGAATAATAGCCGCTTTCTTAATATCAAGCGTGTCAATTTTTAATTCAGGTTCCGATTCCGATGCGGGAATAATAGATATTGTATGGCTGTTCGTGACAAGTTGTTGGTTAGGTGTTAAGGGTAAACTCCAATAGAATCCCTCGGACAAAAGTAGCCTTCATTTAGTAAAAGATCATCCTGACGGCGTATAAAATTCTTTCAGGTATAAAGGCTCGGCATAAGCAAGATCGGTAAATTCTTTTCCGGTAAATTTCTTTTCAGCTAAAGCGATCATTGATGAAGCATCAGCTTTTAAATCGTTGAAGATCGCCTTATCATGGTTTATAATTGCCCTGAACTTATTGCTGCCATTTCCAAAAAAACAGACGCTGTTATCGGAAAGATATTCATCAAAACTAGTTTCACTCAATGTCATTGCTGCAGGTTCTTTTACAATTTGCAGTTCTTTTGTATAGATCGCTGTAAATACTTCCATTCTTCTTGCATCGATCATCGGGCAAAACAGATCTGCATTTTCTCCGAAGGTCCCCAAGGACTCCTTCGGAGACTCCTTGTGGACGTTTTTAGCAGCATTCGCCATCACTAATAAAGTATTCAAACCGATCAAAGGTTTGTTTAACGCATA
>DASUTO010000058.1:0-3119 GCA_036374555.1 Chitinophagaceae bacterium | reverse complement strand
ATTTCGAGTAAGCTGCAGCAGCAGCATTTCTTGTTTGAGCGGCATCGCCGGTTTCGATCCATTTATTTAATGCGTCATGAAGTATATAAGCCTCAGGCGCCATTAATCCTGTTGACCAAAGCAAGGGCTCAGCTCCCGTACTTTTTATATGAGACGAAAAATATTTCTTGCTTATACAAGCCAGCATTATCGCTTTACGGACTTCATCATTTTGTTCTTGAAATTCATTTGATAATGAAAAATCCATCAGTCCGTCATGCCCGACGTAAGCGAGGATATCGGCTGCCCCACCAAAAGGAATTTCATTATTACTATTAGTTATCGTTGTCATGCCTTTACCCGAACATGCTAATAGGAAATCGATGGTGGTTTGTTTAATGTATTGCCCGTCGTAGGCATCAGCGAGCATGTAGATATTTTTTGTTTTGTGCTTAAATAAAATTCGTTCGAGAATGTTTGCAGCCGGGTTCTTTTCTATTTCAATTAATTTCCATTCACTGCTTTTGTTAAAAAAGGTTTTTACACCGAAAGCAGCACCCCAATAGAGATTACTAGCCGCATCTTGTCCATTTCCAATTTTTGCCGGCACAGGAACTATGCCCTGGTATTTATTATCACATAAGGCTACAAAAACGTGAATTGTCTTTAAACCGGATCCTTTTTTAGTAGCAATTGATTTTTGAAAAGTTGCAGAGTCAGCAGGTTTTAAAGTTGTATCCTTTACATTACCAGGTGATTTGCCAGCGCAAGCATACAGAAAAAATAAAAAACAAGCAGCAATAATGATCCTGTAGCGCATAACAAGATCATAGATGGTAATACGGATAAATTCCATAAATCAAAATAAAGATTTGCTGCGACGGCTTCTGCCCCCAAGACCTAAAACGCCAAGTAAACTCCTTACAATTGTATTACCGGCAGTACGTGTCATACTTCTTACGATCGGGTCATCTAAAATTGATTTCTCTTTTTTAGTCGTTGTTCTTTCTGCTTTCTGTTGCTCTTGTTGATCTTCTATTTTGGCAGCTTCATTTAGTTTCTCATTGAGTATTTCATAAGCACTTTCGCTGTCCACTATTTTGTTATACTTAGCTGCAATTTTTGACCGGTTTATCAATCCATCAATTTCAGCATCTGTTAAAATATCCATCCGGCTTTGCGGTGGCCGGATCATGCAATGCACCAGTGGTGTTGGAATACCTTTTTCATTCAACATTGTAACCAATGCTTCGCCAATTCCTAACTGCGTTATCAAATCATCCGTTTTATAAAATTCCGTTTCAGGATAATTTTCCGCTGTTTGCCTGATCACTTTTCTGTCAGCTGCCGTAAATGCTCTTAAAGCATGCTGTACTTTTAATCCTAATTGTGCAAGCACTGATGCAGGAACGTCCATTGGGTTTTGTGTGCAGAAAAAAATACCAATTCCTTTTGAGCGGATCAGCTTGATGATCGTTTCGATTTGCTGCAACAATGCCTGGCTGGCCTCCTGGAAAATAAGATGTGCTTCATCAATGAACATTACCAGTTTTGGTTTATCAAGATCGCCTTCTTCCGGACAAGTAGCATATAACTCGGCGAGCAATTGCAGCATGAAGGTTGAAAATAGTTTTGGCTTATCCTGCAGATCAGTAACACGAACTACCGAGATCATTCCGCGGCCATCATCACTTATCCGCATCAGGTCATCTATATCAAAGCTTGTTTCACCAAAAAATATATCGGCACCTTGTTGTTGCAGTTCGATTACTTTTCTTAAAATAGTTCCGGTGCTTGTTGTGGAAATTTTTCCATAAGTTTTCTCCAATTCAGCTTTTCCTTCATCGCTTACATATTGCAATACTTTTATAAAATCTTTCAGATCGAGCAGTGCAAGCTTATTATCATCACAATATTTAAAGATCATAGCAACAAAACCGCCCTGTGTATCATTTAATCCTAAAATTTTTGAAAGTAGTACTGGTCCAAACTCACTTACGGTGGCTCTCAGCCTTGTTCCTTTCTGATTACTTAGTGTAAGCAATTCAGTTGGATAAGCTGTTGGCTTAAATTCCACATTTAGTTTTTGAATCCTTTCTTTTATTTTATCATTTTCAAGACCTGCGGCAGCAATACCACTGAGATCGCCTTTTATATCCATCATTACGACCGGCACGCTTGCATCACTTAATATTTCACTTAGTACCTGTAATGTTTTTGTTTTACCAGTGCCCGTTGCTCCTGCGATCAATCCATGACGGTTCATTGTTTTTAATGGAAGTAACACGGCAGCATCACTTACAACTTCACCATCTAAAACAGCACAGCCAATTTTATAGGCTTCGCCTTTAAAAGCATAACCTGTTTTTACCGCTTCTAGAAATTTTATTTTATCAGGCATGTTAAAATTTGATGGATAAACTAAATAATTGCTTATTACATCTACAGATCCTCTTCCCTCTCCAGCATCAAAATAGCACTCTGGGGCACGATAAAATATTTTTCCTTTTCATACATCACTTCAGTAGCGCCGCTTAATAAGAATATTGCAAGATCGCCTTCCTTTGCCTGGAGCGGTACATATTTTACCTGGTCATCATCCTGTTTCCAGGGTTCATCATCAACCGGCATCGGAATAGCATAGCCCGGACCGGTTTTAATAACATAGCCTTGCTGAACTTTTTCTTTTTCCTGCACACCCGGTGGCAAATAGAGACCACTGGCGGTTCTTTCATCCGGTCTTGTAGGTTTTATCAATACCCGGTCACCAATGACAACCAGTTTTTTTAAACGATTATCGGGAGTAAGATGCATTGCCATAAAATGAATTAAACAACAAAAATAATGGAGTTAAATGGTTCACTTGTCCAACCCCTGTCAACTCTTTTAACAAAAAATTGAACCCGGATTCTTTAACCCCGGAATTGCTTTATCTTTATTTGCAAATACTAATAACTCAAAACGAAAGTCATGGACGGAAAGAAACCTAAAATTTTGTTGTGCGAAGATGATCAGAACCTCGGAACTGTTCTTAAAAATTATCTTGAATTGAATGATTATGAAGTAACGCTTGAAAGAGATGGCCGTCTTGGTCTTGCTGCTTTTCAACGTGAAAAATTTGATATCTGCCTGCTGGATGT
>DASUTO010000057.1:0-8479 GCA_036374555.1 Chitinophagaceae bacterium | reverse complement strand
AATGGACTGTTTTGTTCGGGTTCACTTTTTAAAACAACTTCCACTTTATAACCATTCACACTTGTTACTTCCCGCCATGCATCGAAATGAATTTTATTATTGCCCGGCCAGAATGCCAACACATTTGGGATCAAATCCCTGATCGTTTCACCAATATCAAAGAAGACATCATGCTGTTCTATATTTCGTTCAGGGGGGGTGGCCCCGATCAATAACATATAAAGCTTCGGCATGAGCGAGAATTTAGTTGAAGTTAATGATACAAAAGATAAACCGGTAAGATATAAGAATACAACTTTGCGTAAAGCCTTATTGACATTATTCAATCGACCCGGAAAGTATCCTGATCAATTTTTCGGCATCAATATTTCCACCGGAGACCACACATACCGTTTTTCCCGTTCCTGCTTTACCCGTTAGTGCTGCCGCAAATGAAGAACCACCGGCTCCCTCGGCGATCACACGACTTCTTTCCATTAATAGTTTTATTGCATCTGCAATTTGTTTCAGGCTTAAAACAATTGAACCATTTACCAGCTTACTTACTAACGGCCACATCTCAGTAAGTAGGGCAGCACTTCCCATTCCATCAACAAAACTTGGAAGGTATTCTACTTTTACCGGCTCACCGGCAGCAAGAGATGGTGCAAGTGGTGCAGCTGTTTCTACTTCTGATGCAAAAACCCTTACCCCCGGCTTAATGGTTTTCAGGGCCGTGGCAATTCCGCTGATCAATCCACCACCGCCAAAAGGAACGATCACCGTATCCACCTCCGGAAGATCTTCGAGTATTTCCAATCCAATTGTTCCGTTCCCGGCTATTACAGCAGGGTCACTGACAGAATGAACAAACAATCCTTTTATACCTTCAAACTTTCTTGTTACAAGCACCTGCCACCAATCATTGAATGGGATCTTGATATATTTTGCGCCAAGCCTTGTGATCGCATCCAGTTTCGTTTGTGGTGCATGATCGGGAACGATCACTGTACACTGGATATTCATCATCCTTGCATTCCATGCAACACCCTGCGCCATATTACCTGCACTCGCAGTATAGACGCCATCTTTCAACAAGGATCTATCACCAACACTTATTGCATTACAGGCACCTCTTAATTTAAAAGAACCGATTGGTTGTAAATTTTCCAGCTTGAGGTAAATTTCTCCCGGGAGATTATCATCATAGAAACGAATAAGCGGCGTACGATTTACTTTTCCTTTGATACGTTGCTGTGCATCTTTTATGTCCTGTAATGAAACAGAGACATCTCTTTGTGTCGCTATCATTTATTGGAATTTATTTTCTGGTAGATATGATAAGCCGAAAAAATATCTTCGGCAGCTATGCCTAGTGATTTAAAAACAGTGATCTCTTCCTCATTCTCCCTTCCTTTTTTTGTTCCTGATAAAACTTCACCTATTTCAGCTTTTACATGTTCATCGTGTATGGCTCCTTCTTTTTTTGGGATCAAAAAATCTCCCGCTTCATTAAAAAGCGATTCATAACAATCAGCGAATAATTTCGATCTGGTCATAGCGGTTGTATCCAATTCTCTTGCAACAGCTGTGCTGGAACCAACCGCATTAATATGCGTACCAGCAGCGATCCAATCTCCCATTACAATCGGTTCTTTTGATGAAGTAACTGTGCAGATGATATCAGCATGCTCAACGGCCCGCTGTACATTTTTCTTCACATGAATATTTAAGTTGTATTCACCCGACAATTCGTTCACAAGTTGCTTTGCATTTTTTTCATTACGGCTCCAGATATTTATTTGTTTCAGGTTTCTAACCAGCAGCATGGCTTCAATATGTCTTTTGGCTTGTTCGCCTGAACCGATGATAGCCAGTGTTGATGAGTTCTCTCTTGATAGTAACTTTGTTGCTACGGCGCTGGCAGCTGCGGTCCTGATGGCAGTGATCTCTAAGGCATCAAAGAGCATGAGTGGCTGTCCATGCTTTGCATCAAATAACATTACGATACCCTGGTGAGAAGGAAGACCAGATTCACTGTTAGCATGAAATACAGTGATCACTTTAATACCCATCACGCCCAGCTTCGCTGCATGACCCGGCATCATACCTAATACACCACTACCACCCGGAAGCCGCATAATATTACGTAAAGGCTGTAAACATTCTCCTGCTGCCAATGAACGAAACATTTTTTCCATTACCTCGATACATTCTTCCATCGGCAGTAACGATGCGATCTTTTCTTTATTGACAAATAATGGCTCCATTCTTTTTAACTGTGCTTGAGTAGTTTTATAAAGATAGAATTTGTTGAATAGAATTGTTGCAGCGCAAGTGAGTGACATCATCCTGCCGGGGGCAGAAGTGAAGAGAATTACGAAGGCTGGCTGCAATCTCTTTAACCATTTCTGGATATCATTGAGTTTTGTGTCAGAATCGATTATGCAACATGAGCTCAATATATGTGCTGTACCAGGGGAGTTTTTTTGAAATTGATTGGCACTATCTGTACCTTAATAAGCTAAAAACTCTGGTTATGAAAAAGACAACCATCCTTTTAACAATCATTACATGCATTACTCTTTTTGCGTGTAATCCACTAAAGCCCAGCAATGCGGCGGTTCAATCCAATTTTCACGCTGTTGATTCCATTCCTGGTACTGTTGCACTTGAAATGATCAATCATTTCCTTGATACAGTGCTGGTAGATCACAGCCATGATTCAATGATAAAACAGGCCACCCTTTATAATTCTGACCTGCATAAAATTTTTAAGATAAAGAAGATAACACGGATAAGATTGCTTGCTGCTGCATATCTTAATACTGACGCAATAGTTTCACGCAGAAATAAACTTACAGTTTTGGTTCAGCTTAAACAGGGATACAATAGCGATTATTATTATTATGACATACAAAGTTTTGGGGATGGCCGGCTCTGTCCACCACCACCAGGATGCTCTGCCCAGGAATAGTTTATAGTATTGCGGTATCTTTTTCTATTTCATCAATGGTAGCTTCTGTCGGTTTTTTCTGGCGCTGCCACCATTTTTTAATTGAAAAAGTATATTTCTTTTTTCGGGTGTGCAGGTAGTTAATCGTTTTATGCTCCAGGTAATGCTGCAGCGGTACCAGCATGGCGATCAGAACTATTTTAAAAAGCCAGATCTGGAGAGGTTGACCATGGGTAATATGGTGAAGAAAGGGATCGATCAACAAAACGATAAACTCGAACAGAGAGATAAATGCAAAATAGCCGAGCAATTTTATCGTAATATTCGAGATTCGGAACATTCCCAGTACAACAAGCAGGAAAAAGAAAACCGTGATGGAAACCGTAATTGCCATATACTGCAGGTTTCTTTTTACCAGTTTTTGCGTTTCGATTGCCTCAAGTTCTCTTTCGTGCCTTTTCTCTTCATTAGCTAATTCGATCAAAGCGATGTCCCTTTGATTGGCTATTGTTTGCAGGCTATCTTTTAAAACAACACCCTGCCGGGAATAGTAAAAAGCTTTTTTATAGTCATCTATTTGTCCATATAAGGCGCTTAAGGCATCTGAGTAAGCGATGGCATTGGCAAAACTATTAATCTGCTTATTTAAGGCAAGTGCTTTTTCATAATATAGAATGGCCTGTTCAGGTTTTTGAAGAAGTGAATAACATTTGGCAATTTCTGTGTATAGTTCCTGGCGATTTTTATCATTAAAATGTTTTTCGTAACCGGGCTGTGCTAATTGCAAATAATAAACAGCGGAGTCCCATTTACCGGCATATTGGTACACAGAGCCGATATTCATATAATAATAGGGCATTCCAATATTCTTCCAGGTTTCCGTCAGATCAGGATTTTCATTTAAAAACTTCATTGTGCTGTCACTATTTTTAACAAGGACGGTATAATAGCCGTACATAATTTCTTTGGCTCGTATAAAATGATTTTCCAGGTTCAAAGAATCTGAAAGAAAAAGAGCTTTCTCTATATAATATCGTTCTTCAGTTAGTCTCGCCAGGTCAATATAATCTTTGATCAATCCTTCTCCGTTTCTATGCTTTTTATTTAGTTCAACGCTTCTTGATAAATACTCTTTGGCGGCAACATCATTTCGAAGTGACAGGTAAAGTTCAGAGAACCGGTGATACACTTCAGACTGTAAGAAAACATTATCATCTGTAACA
Organism: Chitinophagaceae bacterium; assembly: GCA_036374555.1. Classification (GTDB taxonomy): domain Bacteria; phylum Bacteroidota; class Bacteroidia; order Chitinophagales; family Chitinophagaceae; genus VBAS01. Next base: position 4,321 of record DASUTO010000057.1, on the reverse strand, counting down.
GCATTATCAAATGCAGTTGTATAGGTTTTGAAAGCCAAAAGTGATTCTCCCTTTGCCTGGTAAGTATCACCCAATTCGATAGCAGCTAATATTTTTATTGAATCATTTTTGATATTAATTGAAGAGGTTAATGCAATATTAGCGTTGTAAAAAGCTTTGTCGATCTCTCCTTTTTTTCGGTAAAGAGTGGCCAAACGGATATAGGAAAGCGTTACATAATCCTCACGACCGATGGTCTTTGAATACTCCAGGCCGTTATTTACAAACAGCAAAGCCCTGTCAAAAGTTTCTTTGCTGCTCCATTTGCTGATGTTCATTACAGCTTTGCCGAAAAAAACTATTAAAAAAAGACTTTTGTTTTGTGAGATTTCAGCAATCTTTAATTGCTCCTGCAAAATACTGTCCCCCTGCCTGTCAAGGTGGTAGATATAATAATACTCGGCCAGTCTTCCAAAAGATACCACCTTATCGGAATCATTGACAGCACGTTTGTAAATAGATAATAGGCTATCCACTTTATGTGAGAATTGCGCATTTGAAGTTCCGTGAAAAAGGAAAGTTGAAAGGAGTAGTATTGAAAAAAGTCTTTCCATAAAAAATTTTTAGGAAAGTAAACCCATCGCTCTTATTCAAATATACACTAAAAAAGTCCATGCCTTGTTGCGGAATTGCACGTTGACTGCTAGCCAAATTAGAAGATCATTCTTCCTTCAATTAAGTAGTTGCAGATAGGTTTTTGGCTGGTAAAAAGCGCATCGTAAAGAAGACCTTGGCGCTACAAGCCGATCATTTTCCTATAGTCGTTTTTTCTTGCTTCGATTGCAGATGCAGTAACGTCTACCAGTTCGTCAATAAGTGTGAGATCATTTTGTGTCGGTTTGCGCGGCTCGTTATAATATACGGCGAATGTCCCCAGCAGCTCATCGTTTGCACTAAATATGGGTGTTGACCAGCAGGAACGCAGATCCTCACTTAATGCATACGATTTATAATCCTTCCAAAGGGGATCAGTTGCAATATCATCCACAATTATTTGTTTTTGAAAGAAAGCCGCGGTACCACAAGACCCTGCAGTGGGCCCGGCAGTAATGCCATTGACCGCTGTGTTATAATAATCGGGAAGTGAAGGAGCAGCGCCTTCAAATAACTGGTTCGTTTTTTTATTATATAAAAGTATGGATGTCAAAATATCGTTCTCGCTTTTATATTCTATCCAGGTCACGATATCAGTGAGTATCTCTTTCAGATCCTTTTCACTGTTCAACATCTCCTCCACATCTGTTTGCAACAGCTGGGAATCCACCTTTAGTATCAGATCTTCTGTAGGCTGGTTCATGATTAGGACACTAAAGTTAGAGTTTTAATCTAATCAACAAAAAAACAAATATGAATAATTTACTGCCTGGTTAGCCCTTTGATTGCAAAGATTCCTGCACTCCTTCAGAATCGGATATGGTGAGCTCATTGGTCGGAGACTGGGTAACCATTCCAAAATCAAATTGCATATCGTTGAGTTTGCGATAGAGGCCATTATGACTCATGAGTTCAGCATGTGTACCGGCTTCGCTTACAATTCCTTTATCGATCAGCACAATCTTATCTGCATTGCGGATAGTGGAAAGACGGTGTGCAATAACGAAAGATGTCCGGCCCTTCATCAGGTTGTCCAGCGCATCCTGCACCAGTTGCTCACTCTCGCTATCCAGCGAGGACGTTGCTTCATCTAAAATTAAAATGGCAGGATCCTTTAATATAGCACGGGCAATAGCGATACGCTGTCGCTGGCCGCCACTTAATTTAATACCACGTTCTCCAACGATCGTTTCATATTGTTCAGGAAATCTTTTTATAAATTCATGTGCATTGGCATTTTTTGCAGCGGCCATAATTTCTTCAATGCTTGCATCTGGTTTGCCGTAGGCTATATTTTCTTTGATGCTGCCGCCAAATAAAATAACATCCTGTGGTACAAAAGCCATCTGACGACGCAATTGCGAGAGTGGAAATTCGCGGGCCGGTCGTTCATCAAAATATAATGTGCCGTTATCAGGTTCGTAAAAATGAAGCAGCATCGAAGCGATCGTTGATTTGCCTGCACCACTGGGTCCAACAATAGCGATCTGTTCTCCATTGCGTGCAGTAAGCGAAAGATCCTTTAATACCTGTACATCTTTTCGGCTTGGATAACTGAAGGCGACATGTTCAAACCGCACATTGCCCTTCAGTTCATATTGTGGTTCTATTGTAATTGGTTTCAGCTCGACAGGTTCGCCCTCGCTGCGCAAAATCTCTCTTACACTTTGTGTGGCCCCCAATGTTTTTTGTAGTTGCGAGAACATATCAGCAAAGCCGGCAAATGTGCCGCCAACAAACATAGAAAAGATCACAAACATTATAAGTGAACCTATCGTGAATCCACTTCCTTCCTCCTGGATCATTCGACCACCAAACCAAACAACAAATGCCAGGGTTCCAAACAAGCTAAAGATCATAAATGCTACAAATGCACCGCGATACCTTGCATTGCTGATTGCTGTTGATACCACAGCCTTCAGACTTTTTACATAACGGGTGATCTCATGGAATTCACTGGTAAATGCTTTAACAATAGAAATACCATGAAAGGTTTCTTGTACAATGCTACCGCTGTCGGCAAGCTGATCCTGTGTTTTGCGTGACATTTTGCGGATCCGTCTTCCAAATACTACCGCAATGATTGCAAGCAATGGAACTACTGAAAGCATAACAAGAGCAAGTTTAGGACTGATCCAGAAAATAAAAAACAAACCTATAATAAGTGTAAAGACGCCGCGTAAAAATTCCGCCAGTGTAAATGATATTGCATCCTGTATCTGGGAAAGATCCGATGAAATACGATTACTTAATTCACCCACTCTTTTCTCTGTAAAAAAACTCATAGGCATGGTCAGTAGCTTACTATAAACATCTTTGCGCATATCCGCCAATGATCTTTCACCCACTGCAGTCAGCAAGTAAACCCGCATGAATGAAAAGAAAGTTTGTACTGTCAATTGAGCGAAGATGAGCAGCAGGGTAGTATTTAGACTCCAGTGAATATCTCTTAAACCAAAACCAAATTTCGATGTAGTATCGGCACCTGGCAATGTTGCACCGGGTGAAGCGGCATCGATCATTTTGCCTAAGAATAATGGAAATAAACTGGTAGTGAACGCGGAGAGAGCAATGAATATTAATCCTAAAATAAATTTACCACGATAAGGTTTCAAATATTTAAAAAGAACAAGGGCCTGCCGCAGATTCTCTTTATTGATCTTCGCTTTTGGTGTTTTTCCTTCTGTTGAACTGCTTAAATGTCTTGTTGCTGTAGCCATGCTTAGTTGAAAGTAAATGCAAGTTAATTATTATGTAGTTGCCGCAAATTGAAAAGAGTTGCCATGCTAAGGCAACTCTTTATCAAGAAAAATATATTCCCTTCAATTATCAAATATTCTTTTCCAGTTTATCAAGTGATTCATTCCATCCTTTTATACATTCTTCACGCATTTCATCGGGCACACCCTGGTGCCGCAGCTTCAACTTTGTTGCACCATCCGCTTCTTCAAAATACACGGTGATCAAAAGTTCTTTTGGCCAATCTCCCTGCATACCATATTCAGAAGCAGATTTAATATTTCCTTTTTCATCCGAGAAACTGTCAGTAACCACCAATTTTCTTTCAGGTATAAGTTCTTTAACCTCACCAGTTGACCAGTATTCTTTTCCATCAGGTCCACGCATACAACTCAAATACTTACCACCAACCCTGGCTTCCATTTTACTTGAGGGACAAGTAAAATCTTTTGGTCCCCACCATTTTTTAAACTGTTCAGCTTCTGTCCATGCTTGCCAAACTTTACCTATTGGCAGATCAAAAACCCTATTTATAACAATTTCATTTTGTAAAGCAGATCCCGGCTGCTTTACATCTTGTTTACTTTGTGTTTTTGTTTCCATTTGATTTGATTTTGAAATTAGAAGATCATTCACTGTTTAACCTTATAAAAGGAGAAACTGTATGGCCAATATATTCCCCAAACTTTATGCCTCTTCGCTTATCAGCCAGATCAAAATAGACTTCAGAACTGCTTTTCTCTCTGGCACAGTTTTTTGTCTTTTTAAGTATCTAGTAACCTTTAAAAAATTTATTATGGATAAAGTAGAAGTAAAAGGACAAATAAACGAATGGAAAGGAAAGTTGAAACAGAAATATGCTCAACTAACGGATGATGATCTGAAATACGAAGAAGGTAAGGATGATGAATTTTGGGGAAGAGTTCAGAAAAAAACGGGGAAAGCGAAA
>DASUTO010000056.1:0-17823 GCA_036374555.1 Chitinophagaceae bacterium | reverse complement strand
CATTGCCCACAAAAAATTCAAGGATATAATCATAGTTACTGCTTTCAAAATATGCTTTGTAGATATTCAGAAAGCGATAATGCGAAAGCTCACGACAGGAATTCACATCTGTTTCATATCCATTCATAAAAACAAACACTTTGCTTTCATTTGTTTTTGAATTATGATTGCATTGCATCTGCAAAGGAATATATCCGCCTAGCTGGCGTACCCTCATTTCAACTTCAGGAAAATGTGCCGATCTTCTTTCTTTTTTGAAAACAAATTGAAATTCATCTTTATAACAAGAATGCTGTGATAAATATTTTGCTTTTTTCTTATTGCCTGTTTCCTGTTGAAGTCTTATTTTCTGAATTTTCTTCATTTCCTTCGAGTACTGATCCCATTGAGAAATAAATTCATTACTATCTCCCATTGTCTCAAAAAAAACAAACTGAACTATGATTTCGTTTTCCATTGTAAAAAAGATCTCCTTATCGATGTAATGTAACGTTAATTACTGACGTAGAAATGATAATGTTTTAAGGCATAGGCAATTCATAATTCAATTAAGATATGTGATGATCTCAAAACCTTCATCTGGTTGTCTTTAACCAAGAACCAGTTTTTAATATTATTTATCACCGGTTTGATATGATTCACTGGAAAAGCATACCTTAAACCCATATTTAAAATACCTTTTATGAACAACTCCCGAAGAACATTTCTAAAAAGATCAGCACTTGCATTAGCCGGCAGTTCTGTTTTATCACGCCTCTCTTTTGCCAATACAAATGTGAAAGACAATGAACTGGTGGGCATTCAACTTTATTCTGTACGGGATGATATGGGAAAAGATCCTTTGGGCACTTTAAAACAATTGGCAGCCATGGGCTATAAGCATGTAGAACATGCTAACTACAAGGATAGAAAATTTTATGGCTACACCCCGACCGAATTCAAAAAAATATTAAATGATCTTGGAATGAAAATGCCGAGCGGGCATACAGTATTGGCCTCACAACATTGGGATACAGCAAAAAAAGAATTTACTGACCTGTGGAAATACACTGTCGAGGATGCCGCTACAATGGGACAGCTATATGTCATCAGTCCATCCCTTAACGAGTCGTACAGAAAAGATAAAGATGGTCTTTTACGTTTTATGGAAGTGTTCAATAGAAGCGGTGAGCTGTGCAAAAAATCAGGAATGAAATTCGGCTATCATAACCATGATTTTGAATTCAGCGAGAATCTGGGTGGCGAAATGCTATATGACATAATGATGAAGAATACCGATGAAAAATTAGTAATTCAACAATTGGATATTGGCAACTTATATAATGGAGGCGCTAATGCGGCTGAGATCGTAAAAAAATATCCCGGTCGTTTTTTATCTCTTCATGTGAAAGATGAAATAAAAGCAAGTGAGGGCAATGAAAAATATGAAAGCACCATTCTTGGCGCAGGGATCGTAAATGTGAAAGACGTAATCGACATGGTAAGAAAAAGTTCAAAGAATGTTCATTATATCATCGAACAGGAATCATACCAGGGCAAAACACCGCTTGATTGTGCTAACGAGAATTTAGCAATTATGAAAAAATGGGGCTACTAAACCTCTAACCCAAAGGGTCTTTGATTCATTAATCAACAAACATATTTTACTGGAAAAAATAAAAATTTTCAAATTTAATACTCTAAAGTCCCTCTTAGGGAATTTAAGGGTTTGCATCAACCGAATCGTAAACAGTCACTTTCGTCCAAAGGGCAGAACATTCTTCCACAAATTTTAGATGGACAGGATCGGTTTGATAGCTATCCTGGTCGGCAGCGTTATCAAAAAATAATAACCAACTCACATCATAAGAACTATCGATCACCTCTCGGCGTGTAGCTGCGGGCTGACCTATATAAAAGTTTTTGATCGTACTGACCTTTGAAAGTTTTTTTAATCCTTCAATTAATCTGGTTTTGTCCTCTTTATTACCCGCATTCTTTAACCAGAAATAAACATGATGTATGAACATTCCCTTTTTTTGAGCGAAGATAGTGTTTGACTTTAATAGCGAGGCGAGTGGGGCCACCACTGCCATCATACTTAAAAAACCGCGACGGGAAGATATTTTCATAACTCTTATTTTTTACCGAACTTAAATGTTCTTTAGATAATAAAAAAGCCTGGAACATTAAGATTAAGAATAAGACCACCCTCATTATCCCTGCAAACCTGCTTGTTCTACTCGTCTTTATTTAATCTTCCTTAAAGCGTAAGGGAATATCCTGCCAACAACCATTGCCGGCCCTGGCTTTTGTCATGGCCATTGCCTTTTTTGGTTAGGAAATAAATAAACGGCTGTTCATACGCCCGGTTTATCACCACCTGTTTAAAATAATATTCACCTTTTGTACAATTTTCACATTTTAGGCGAATTTTTTGTCTTAATTTTTGATGGTGAAAATACTTCTGGCATTTAGCTTTTTATTTATTGCGGTTACTTTTCAGTGCGCCGGGCAAGACATAAGCGGCTATTGGAAGGGCACACTGAGCATGAGAGGGTGTTTTCCTGAAAATAATATTGAACTCCAGATCAACGCGAAAGGAAACGTGGTCGCAGGTGACTCTTATCATTACCAGGACATTGATAACTATGTTAAGAAGAATTTCCGGGGCTCATTTGACCGTGTATCAAAAAAGCTTTCTGTACAGGAGGGTATTGTAACGACTTATCATATTCCTCAACGCTGTGTGATCTGTGTAAAAAATTTCGAACTAACTTATTATCGCGAAGGGAACGTGGAAACGCTGAAGGGTTATTGGTCCGGCAACGTGTTGAACACAATGCAGAGCTGTGATGGCGGTAGTATTATTTTAACACGGATAAGAGAATCTGCATTTAAAGAGGTCCCTGAAATAAAAGTTGATACCGGAACTATTCGTCTAGATTTTTATGACAACGCTCAAATTGATGGTGATTCAATAACTGTGTTGGTCGATAAACAAGTTGTGTTGACTCATCAACGTTTAAGTGCAAAACCGCTTACTACTTATGTAAGGATCGATAAGAACAATACTTTTCATGAAGTAGAAATGGTGGCAGAAAATCTTGGCAGCATTCCACCTAATACAGCCATTCTTATTATCACTGCAGGGAAAAACCGTCATTCATTATCTTTAAGTTCTTCAGAGGTCAAAAGTGCAAGAGTAAGGATCGTGTATGATGAGGACGTATCAAAAATTGGACAAACAATTGCCGCTTCGTTGAATAAACCGCCTGATGATTGAACATTATAGTTAATCACATTCTATTCACACTCTGTCATTTGCTGATATCTTATCGTTCAAAGCCGCTTGGTATTAAGTAGTTTTACAGCGATCAAAAAAAATACCTAACCCATGCGCAATATCCGATTCAGCCGCCACCTAATCCTGGCTGCATGCCTGTGTGTTTCTTTCAATTTTTTATCGGCCCAGAGCAGCCTTAAACTAAAGTATAATAACTCGACAGTTTATACAGGTATTGAAGTAGGCTCAAAAGGTGTAAAGATGAGTATGGTGGAGCTTGGCAAAAATGCCCAGTCCAATGGTAGCTTTAATATTTTGAAAGACACTTCTGTTAATACAGATTTTATTTCATTTACCGACTCTACTTTTTCTGCAACGCTTGAAGCATTTTATGGATTATATACCGCAGCTCAGAGGAATTATAATATTCCTATCAAAAGAATTTTTACTGCCATAAGCAGCGGTGTGAAAATGCAGGCGGAGAAAGACCAGAAAACAGAGTGGATAAATAAACTCATCACTTCATTTAAGGAAAAAATAAACGACCAGTCAAAAGAAGTTACCGTTATAGATGTAAAACAAGAAGCCCTGCTTTCACATCTTGGTATTGTTCCTGAATCAAGAAGATATTCAACCTTTCTTATTGATATCGGAAGTGGTAATACCAAAGGCGGTTATTTTCCATATGGCAATACAAAAGATTTTTATTTGTTCCAATTGAATTGGGGGACAAAAAGTACTGCGAACGCTGCAGAAAAAAGGTTAGAAGAAGATAAAAGCCTTGGCACTTATCAAAAACAGCTTACACGTGTATTATCTCAGGCTGAAAATGCAGATATTATATATGCGGTTAATGCCAGTGGCGCTTATCCATTGAGTGATTATATCGCGTTTAGCGGCGGTGCAGCCTGGGCTGTGGCCAATCTAATGCATCCCGAGTTGGTCGACAATGCTGTTATTTCTGTTTCGTTTGAAGAAGTAGTGAAGTTTTACGAAAAAATATATACCAATTATTCATCCTATTCACCAGAGAATCTTGCTAAAGTTGGCACTGATGCAACTGAAAAAGCAGCGATCATGAAAGCAGCAAAAACGGTTCATGGTGTGTTTGATCAGAAATCGTTGATGGCAGGATCTGGTTTGCTGTTAAAGATCATGAGACAGTTTGCTTCTATCTATGAAACAAAGCAATTCTATCTGGTAAAGAATGGACAAGTGGGTTGGATATCCGCTTATGTAGATCAAACCCTTTCAAATAAATAAACTCCTTTCACAAGCTCAATACATGATCCACTCCGGCTTTGGAGTGGATTTTTACTGTATCAAACAAAAGAATATCGCAATCTTCTTGTTTTATCAGGACGGGAATTTCGGTACAGCCTTCAATGATTCCCTCTGCTCCTTCTTTTTTTAGTTTTGAAATGATCTCCAGGTATCTCTTTTTTGTTCCAGGCAAAAAAATATTTTTGCCGAATTCATTGTAGATGGTCCAATTGATAAACTCAATATCATCCTGCCCGGGAATGATCGTATCAATTCCGTATTTAGCAAGGATGTCCGAATAGAAGCTAAGTTGCATGGTGTAGCGGGTTCCGAGCAATCCCACTTTTGTCAATCCTTTTTTTTGAACGGCCTTTGCCACCGCCTCAGCAATATGGATCACGGGAATGTTGATGGCAGCCTGTATTTCATTTGCTATTTTATGCATCGTGTTTACACCCAGAAGAAGACAGCCTGCACCACTTGCTTCAATAACACGAGCTGCTTTACGCATAATTACTTCGATACTTTTCCAATCATCAACTTCGGTTAGTTTCCTGATCTCTCCAAAATTCACAGAATACATAATGATCTCAACTGTTTCAGCTTCGCCAAGTCTTTCATTGGCCATTTCATTCAGATAGCGGTAATAATCCAACGTGGAAACGTAAGTAAGTCCACCGATAAGTCCGATTGGTTTCATACGATAAAATTAATAGTAAAACATTTACCCACCTGTTGATAAAATACTCTCTTATATAGGATCGCGGAAGCCTATTTTTGTGAATCAATCTAAAACCCAAATAAAATACTTATGAAAAAGATCTTTAGTTCTTTCCTGGTAGCCGCTATTCTGCTCTGCTCTATTCCAATTCAATCTTCAGCTTCGCTATCACCCGGTGGTAGTGAACCCAACCCCGCTACTGTAAAGGCTGCATTAGCCGAGTTCAAAAGCCTTTCAAAACAGGAAAGGAAACAAAGGATAAAAGATGTAAAAAAAGAATTGAAAGTTTTAAAGAAAGAAAAGAAGGCAAACAAATCAGCTAAAGTTGACATGGTATTGCTGATCATACTCGCTATATTACTTCCGCCACTTGCTGTCTATTTGCACCAGGGCGAAATAAATGGCAGATTCTGGTTGAGCATTTTACTTTGGTTTTGTTTTATTTTACCGGGAGTTATTTATGCATTGCTGGTAGTAACTGATACTGTTTAAAAAATTATTTCTTCCAAATACAAAGGACCCTGATAATCCAGGGTCCTTTTTTATGATTGCTTACCAGGAATTTTATAATAGGATCACCCGCTGATTGTTTCCGCTGTTCCAGATCAACAATGCTTTATTATCACACTGGCCATTGGTTGGAAAGCCATAATCAAGATAAAGTACACGGTCATTGATCTTGATCTTCAATTTACCATCACTGATCCAGGGACAAGCCACTTTTTTCACTAAAGGTGATTCGGTATTCAGCGTTATTGTTAAGCCACTGTTGAACTCAGTTTGCGAACGACCTGTAATTTCATACACATCATCACGAACTATCCTTGTATCCATGCCGCCTACCTGGGTTTTTACTTTTATACTTTGATAGCTGTAACCTCTGCCTGTAGGAAAGGTTACTTTACCACCTACCACCTGTACACTCCATTTATGTGCCGGTGGATCGCTAAGATTGCTGATGATCTTTGTTCCTTCAAGATGTACACGATTGACATAATAATTTCTGAAAGTGATCGTAACTACAGAACCTGGTCTGCGTAACGGTGCCGTAAGATGAACGACGATAGCGCCGGAGCGAAATTTACCATCACGACCTAAACATCCATTACCAAAATCAATTGTAATTGTTTTAGGATAAGTAGAGTCGTTTGGTGTTATTGTGATCTCAGCACAATCACCAATGGCAGCTCTTAGTTCAGTAAATAGGGGCTGGAACAAACGGCCATTAATGCCATACTCACTTGCATTACCTTCTTCATCTGCCGCGGTTGTAGCAACATCTTCTGCATCATCAAAACTGGCTTCGGCCATTGAGCTTTCTTCAGAATAGGTTGTTGCCTGCTCTTCAGTTAAAGAAGTGTTGTTACTTGTACTAAGATCTTTTTGGCAAGAAAAAAGCATAGAAGCAGCTAAGAATGTAAGTGCGGCTATGCTGATCCGGTTAATTGAGAACTTTTTCATTTTATTAGTTTTAAAGGGTTGTGGAAAATTAAACACGAAATATGAGAAGGTGGACCTTTAAAAAAGTTTAAGCGATAGTAAAAAAACTTCTATTTTCCGTTTTAATGAAGGAGATCTTTAGGTATCTAACTGATTATATCAGGAATATAAATAGTAAAGTGTTCATAGCCTGTAGTCTACTTACAGGTTTAATGATCTATCTGAACTTTCATAATGATATCGATATTAAAATTGATGAAGCTGATTCTATTGTTCTTCAATTTTTTTATCGCTATTTGACATTTTTGATCGCATTTGCACTTCCCTATTTCTTGTATTTTCTTTTAGAGGGAAAAAATTATTTTAAAAGTCCATTAATCCTTTTCCTTATTTTCTTGTCGCCTGCCATTTTCTCCTGGAAGATGGTCATGAATACAGATCTTCATTTATCAAATAACAACAATTGGGATTATTACTGGAACAGGGTCGCTTACTGGCCTATAAGGTTAATAGTAATGGGTTTAATGCTTTTTATTATTTGGAAATTATTTTACGCTAAAGAAAGTTTTTTTGGTTTAACAATAAGAGGTTTTGATTGGAAACCTTATTTAATAATGCTCCTGATCATGGTTCCATTAATTGCAGCAGCTTCCACTCAACCGGACTTTTTAAGTATGTATCCAAAACTGAGAGATGTAGACCCCGTTTTATACGGAGTTAAAAATAAATGGTTCTATCATTTACTTCATGAACTTTCTTATGGCAGTGATTTTATTTCAGTAGAGCTTTTCTTTCGTGGCTTTCTCATTTTAGCTTTTATAAAAGTTGCCGGTAAAGATGCGATCTTACCAATGGCTTGCTTCTATTGTACTATTCATTTTGGTAAACCGTTGGGTGAATGTATCAGTTCTTATTTCGGCGGGATAATTTTAGGAGTTGTTGTTTATAATACCAGGTCCATAATCGGTGGATTGATGGTTCATCTTGGCATTGCGTGGCTAATGGAATTAGGTGGATATATTGGCAACAGGTTGTTTTAAATTGTCCATTCATCATGCACAATTCCGACTAAGAAAAATTTTCGATCACGAACTTTGAAAACCAGGCGAAGGCTCCTCCAATCCATTCCTGCATATTTTTGGTCGAAGCCGGAGAAATGGCTTTCAGTAAAATCACAATTTTTATACACTGATTCCAGGTTGTTTAATGAATTTCCACCCCCGATAAATTTATTTACACTACGATTTTCCGGTTTAACAAAGTCAACATCATAAACAAATCTTCGCAGATAATTATTCAATGTCATTTTTATAGGATCACCGGTTCCATCAAATTCTCCCCAAACGATCATGTCCTGGACTGGATTTCCAGCTTCGTTTATGAATTTTTGTTTTGAAAGTTTAATATCATGAACCGTGTCTACAAAACCGTAGGGAGAAAATCTAATACCTTCAACCGGGTGAATATAATTAGCAAATGCTGAATAGTTTTTATTCTTAAGCAACGTCAGAATGTTTTGTGTTGTTTTCAATAAAATAGAGTCTTTGCGCTGTAAGAATTGAATACTATCCTGGAGGTTTTTGACCTTTAACAGGGAATCTGTTTTGCGTTCGACGGATTGAATGCTATCGACGGTGGTAGCCTCATTTTTGCTTTCGTTTTTTGACTTGTCGTTACAAGCAATCATGAAGGAACATAGCGTGACTAAAAATATAAAAAGGAATTTCATATAAAAAAAACGCTGCAAACCTGTAAGCCGGATCCTGTTAGCCCGATAAATCGGGACTGCTATCATTTATCTGCCCGTCTCGCCTGAGGCGAGACGAGATCAATCTGCCTACCCTGTACCGCGTCCGCCTTTCGGCGGATCTCGGACGAGCAGTCCTCAGGCGATACTATACGTGGCATTTCAGCATGCAAGGTTTACCCGCAAATGATGTCACCATCAAAAGCCGTGGGCTCTTACCCCACATTTTCATCTTTACCTACCCCTTCCCCTCCGGAGAGGGGAAGGGGTAGGTAGTTATTTTCTGTGGCACTCTCTGTTACTCCAACTTACTTTTCAGCATTGGTTGAAATACCCCCGCTTATCGCGGGGTGCATTGCTCTATGCTGTCCGGACTTTCCTCCCTCTCGCCTAAGGCGAGAGAGCGATAGCACGGTTTGCAGCGAACAGCAAATTTACTTTTAAAATATGTATTAATATTCAAAAAATATTTCGGTGGCGCCGTAACCGAAACGTGGATCATATTGGTTAACAAAGGTTTTAACTTCTTTACGATGCTTTAATAATTCATGAATGTCATCTCTTAAACGACCGCTACCGACACCATGAATGACGATCAATGATGGTTGAAGATGTGCGATCGCAAGATCATAATACTTTTCAAAAGTCTTTAATTGTATACCGAGTATCTGAAGATTACCAAGGTGTTGCCAGTTATCCGTTAGCTTTTCAATATGCAAATCAACGATAGAACGTGGAGGGTCGAGATGTTGTTTTGCCTTTGATGCATCGAACACTTTATATTTCGCTGCAAGTGAGCCTACATCAAATTTTTCATGAACAACCTTATCAGGATATTTGTCAAATAAACGGTATGAAAAACTTGCTTCATTCTTACTTCTTATCTCTTCTATTTTGGTAAAAAGTTGTTTGGGTTTAAGCTTTAGTGAAGCAGTACATATCTCAGCTTTTGCCTTATCAGGTTGCACCAAAGAAAACTCAAATTCGAAAAAAGGACTATCGCTCAGGTCTTCAAAAGGAACGTCGTGGATGTAAAAATCTTCGAAAGGATGAACTGTGTTCTTTAATTCGAACTCGGGTTTACCAAAAAATGCAAGTTTATAGTCAAAATTATAAGCGGTGTTTGTCCTGTTCAGCAAATGAACTTTTAATTCTTCTACAACATCATCACCAAATTCATCAGTATCTATAACGGGTAAGAAAGTCAGCCACATGCCATCTTCTTCCCGCTTGTTATTATTGTCTTTTTCCTTTTTTATATCGTCCACATATTGTTTTTGTTTTTTTCCATTGCCATTCTTCTTTTCCATGAAGCGTTTCAGGTAAGGAAAATCTATCTGGTCTTTATAGACAGGAAACTGAACACCGCCAGCATCGACCATCACCATTTTATCATTGATGATATCAACCACTTCGGCTTCTTCATTTGAATGGAGAATCAGAACAATATCGCCTATTTCGAATTTCATAAAAATTGCTCCGCAAAGTTACAAAAGTATAAGAGTGCGGCCCTTCCACTTCGGCAAGCTCAGTGTCTGGGTAACCTGCGACGCATTTGCCAAAGTTAAAACAGAACCTTGAAAGCGGCGTCGCAACGGAAGTTTAATAGAAGTATCTAAAGGGCTGCCACCAACGCTTTTGAAAAATAAAAAAGCTTCGGTGGACAAGCATAATTATTGTTTAACTGCCAGTTTGCTTTTTCGATAGCCATAGAGGAAATAGATCAAAAGACCGAAGGCCATCCATCCAAAGAACACAAACCAACTTTTCACAGGTATCTCGATTAGCAAATAGCTACAGAACAAAACCCCCAGCACCGGAATGGCAGAGTATTTTTTTATCACCGTTAGAATACTCATAATAATTGCAAGGAGTATAAATAGAAGGAAAAGTATCTCCTGGTGATTTTCATTGGCAATATTAGTGAACGCCGATTGCACTCTATCCCTGAAGACAAAAATAAATACCAGCGTAATAAGCGGAATAATGATCTGTCCATTGATATGTGGCAATTGAAACTTGCCAGGTTCTTTTGCTATTTTAGGTAATAATAAAACGCCACCTGCTACCAGCACAAATGCAAACAAAGTACCTATGCTGGTAAGATCAGTTACTAAAATATCCTGTAAGAACAACGCCGGTATTCCCACGAGCAAGCCGGTAACTATCGTAGCATAAGAAGGAGTTTTAAATTTCGGATGCACTTTCTGGAATTGTTTTGGCAACAAACCATCACGACTCATACTCATCCAAATACGTGGTTGACCTAATTGGAATACGAGCAATACACTAGTGGTAGCCACTACGGCACTAATTGAAATGACTGTTTCAAGCCATGGCGCTCTTTTCTCAAACGCAAAGGCCAGCGGATCATTCACTCCTTTGAAGTTGGAATAGTTTTCTACACCCGTAAGTACTAAAGCAATTAAAATATATAACCCGGTACAAATTAGTAATGCATTGATCATGGCTTTTGGCATATCCCTTTGTGGGTT
The DNA here is from genome assembly GCA_036374555.1 of Chitinophagaceae bacterium. Classification (GTDB taxonomy): domain Bacteria; phylum Bacteroidota; class Bacteroidia; order Chitinophagales; family Chitinophagaceae; genus VBAS01. Next base: position 6,892 of record DASUTO010000056.1, on the reverse strand, counting down.
CTTGCATTCCTCTGCCGTAGTAGAAATAGCGTCAAACCCGATATAGGCGTAAAACACCGCCGACACGCCTTGCAGTACTCCTTCCATTCTATTGGGCAGAAACGGGGTCCAATTATTAGTGTCAACAAAAAACGCACCCGCCACAATAACAAATATTATCACCCCTACTTTAAAAACAACCATGGCATTGGCAGTATGCTTACTTTCCTTTATCCCTACATAAGCCAGCCATGTGATCAGGCAAACGATGATAAATGCAGGCAGATTAAAGAATATATGCTGACCACCTATGACTGGCGCATTATTCCATGCATCAATTGCAAACTGATAGCTTTTTATTTTTTCAGGATCTGTAATGTTGCCTGCCGCCAGTGCATCTGTCGATTCTATAAACGCATTTTGTGCTGTAGTGGGATCTATCAGCATCCATTCGGGCAAGTGTAAGTTAAAAACATTCTCGAGCAGGTTATTGAAATAACCGCTCCATGAAATTGCAACAACTATGTTCCCGATCGCATATTCTAATATTAACGCCCATCCTATTATCCAGGCGATCAGTTCGCCAAACGTAACATAAGAATAAGTGTAAGCGCTGCCAGCCACCGGTACCCGGCTTGCAAATTCTGCATAGCACAATGCCGAAAAACCGCAGGCTACCGCCACAATAATAAATAGTAAAGTAATTCCAGGTCCGCCATTGTAAGCAGCTTTCCCGATAGTAGAAAAAATTCCTGCGCCTATAACCGCTGCAATACCCAGGAAAGTAAGGTCGCGAACACCCAACACTTTTTTCAAACCTGAGGCGCCATGATCCCCCTGGCCAGATTCATATTCCCTCTTTATAACATCAATTGATTTACGGCGAAACAATGAATTAGCCATCAGCGTTGGTTTTGAAAGGTCAAAATAGGGAAAATTTTGAAAGCAGGGTTTTAATCTTATAATATTTCCGGATTCTATGTCATTGACAAAAATCAGGATGCATGTTAACCGGCCTCATAATTGAGAGACCCGTCACGGGAGAAATTTGTGTAAAATAATTGATATGGAAACAACCGTTAAAGATCTATATGCTCATCCGGTAAGTACAACAACTGTGTCCCCATGGAAAAAATTTATTGACTGGTGCGATGGCCAGGAAAAATATCGCCTCGGCTGGTTGGCAGCAGCAATTACGCTTCATGGTTGTGTTTTAACCATATTCACCATGTTTGCAGTAATACTTGCCGGAAATCATTTTATTTTCTGGCCATTCATTATTGGCGGCATGGGAATTACACTTATTGTAAATCTTGCGGCTATGCCAACTAAAATTACCATACCTGTTTTCTTTTTAAGTGTGTTAGTCGATCTTCTGATCATTGTAAGTTGTATCGCTATAGGTTTTGATGCCAGCGGTACCAGGATCTAGAAATCTCTTTGAACAAGGAAAAGAGCCAGCTCTCTAAGTGGCTCTTTTCTTTTTGATAAAACGGCAATGTCTTCCAAATGATTCAATGCTTCATCAAAGTATTGATTCTTTAATTGCAGCGCCCATTCATCAGCCTTGCTTTTCTTGTAAACACTTACTACTTTTTCAACCTTGTCTTTAGTATTAGTATTTATTAATTCTTCCAGTTCTTTTTTATGAGAAGAGGATTCCATCGCATGGATAAGCAAAAATGTTTTTTTATTGGCTAAAATATCTCCACCTATTTGTTTCCCGGTTTTATTTTTATCGCCAAATGCGTCGAGGTAATCATCCTGCACCTGGAAAGCAATTCCTAACTTTCTTCCAAATTCATATAAAAGATTTTGATTCCTTTCGCCACCGCCACCCAATAAAGCACCAATTTTCAAACTTGCTGCCAATGCTACAGAGGTTTTAAGCTCGATCATTCGCAAATAATCATTCATGCTGACGTTATTCTGCGATTCATAATCCATATCCATTTGTTGCCCTTCACAAACTTCGATGGCCGTTTTATTAAATAACGACAAAACTTTGCCCAGGTATAATGAAGAAATCTTATTCAGATATTCATAAGCTTTTACCATCATTACATCTCCAGCCAGCAATGCTGTGCTGTCATTATATTTTGTATGAACTGTTTGCTCCCCTCTTCTTAGAGGAGCTTTGTCCATTATATCATCATGGATCAATGTAAAATTGTGGAAAAGCTCGATCGCTGTTGCGGCATGCCATGCATCGGGAATGATCTCGTCAAAGAGCTCATTACCCATCAGACAGAGAACCGGCCTCACTCTCTTACCGCCAAGTTTCAAAAAATATTCGTTAGGCTCGTATAAAGAGGCTGGCTGCTCCGGAAAATGCCTTGTATCAAATTTTTCAGCAAATTGTTTTGATAGTGATTCAAATGATTGCATAAATTTTTTTTTAGCGCAAAGAAGCCAAGCTTGCGCAAAGATCTTTGCGAACCTTAATTTACTCTTTGCGACTTTGGGGTTTATTCTTTTTTTTCTTTACTTGTTTAACTTCCTTCAATCCGCTTGCCACCACCCACTCATAATCCAATTGGCGTTTGGTAAGATTCGCTGCAATCACTTTTATCCAAACCTTATCACCCATTCTGAATGTCTTTCCTGAACGGGCACCCACAAGACAATAATCCGTTTCTACATGCCTGAAATCATCATACTCTGACAAACTAGCTACACTAACAAGACCCTCGCATTTATGTTCAACTGTTTCTACCCAAAAACCGAAGGACGATACACCGCTAATCACTCCTTCAAATTCATCACCCAAAAAATTCTGCATATACTCAACCTGCTTGTATTTATTGGCAGCTCTTTCCGCTTCCATTGCTCCCCGTTCCCTGTCACTGCAATGCTTACATTTCTCTTCGATCTTTTTATCAATAATAAAATTATTTTCCAACGCCTGTTCAAGTATGCGATGCACCATCACATCCGGATAACGGCGAATAGGTGAAGTAAAATGACAATAATGTTCAAAGCCCAACCCATAATGACCAACATTTTCAGTCGTGTACTTTGCCTTTGACATTGTTCTTATACCTAATTGCTCCAACACATGCTGTTCGGGTTTCCCGTGTACTTCTTTAAGCATTAAATTAAAAGATGACGCGATCGCATCAGGACTTGAAATATCAAATTGATGACCGAATTTCTTTGCGAAAGCGATAAAAGGCAACAGCTTTTCTTCATCCGGGTTATCATGAATGCGATAAGGAAAAGGGATCGGTTTATTATTGATCTTTATTTTCCCTAAATTCTCTGCCACTGTCCGATTTGCAAGCAGCATAAATTCTTCGATCAGTTGATGTGCCTCTTTACTTTCTTTTATCATGATCCCGATCGGCTTATTATTTTCATCAAGTTTGAACCTTACTTCCTGTGACGAAAAATTAATTGCACCGTGTTTAAAACGATCATTCCTCATCTGCTGCGCAAGCCCATTGAGAATGAGGATCTCATCACGATACAATCCATCTTTTGTTTCAATTATTTCCTGCACTTCTTCATAGGTAAATCGATGGTCAGAATGAATGATTGTTCTACCTAACCAATACTGTTTTATTTTGCCATCAGGTGTTATTTGAAAAACAGATGAGAAAGTAAGTTTTTCTTCATGCGGTCGTAATGAACAAAGCACATTGGAAATTTCTTCAGGCAACATTGGATTGACACGGTCAGGCAGATAAACCGAAGTAGCTTTTTCATAGGCCGCTTTATCCAACGATGTATCTGCTTCGAGGTAATGACTGACATCTGCAATGTGCACGCCGATCTCATAATTGCCATTTTTCAACACCCTGAACGAAATAGCGTCATCAAAATCTTTTGCATCTGCAGGATCGATCGTAAATGTGAGAATATCACGAAAATCTTTTCTCTTTTTTACTTCTTTGTCAGAAATAATATCCGGTATTCTCGCTGCTTCTTCCAATGCCTCATCGGGAAAGCCCAATGGAAACCCGTATTGCAATAAGATCTCTTTCATCGCAATATCATTTTCATTTTCTTTGTCAAGGATCTGCAGCACCTCCCCTTCCGGTCTTTTATCCTGGTCCTCCCATTCCAGCAATCTTACTACAACACGATCCCGGTCTTTTGCACCATTGAATTTTGATGAGTGAATAAAAATATCAGGCATCTTTTTATTTCCATCCGCAACAAAGAAGGCAAAACCTTTATTCATTTGAAGTGTGCCAACAAATTCAATTTGCTTGCGGCTAACAATTTGAGTTATGACCCCACGCTGTCTCTTATGTTTTTCCTTGGCATCCTTTACTTTCACTTTCACCGTGTCGCCATGCAGTGCAGTGCCCATGTCATCTGGCCGGATAAGAATATCTACAGGCATGTTTTGTACAACCACAAACCCGGTTCCCGAACGGCTGATATCCAGGACGCCTGTCAACGACTGATCAAGTGAATGTTTATGTTTCTGCTTGTCTTTTTGTTTATCTTTTCTCTTTTTAGAATTTTTTCTTCCCATTTTATTTATTTAGTATGTTCCCGATAACTATCGGCATTAAAATCTTTTATATAGTTTTTTATCAACGATAAAAATTTCGCTTCCTCATTGAACAGGAAATGATGTTGCAGCGGAATTACATAAAGAGGAACATTGTTTAATTGTTCGCCGAATTTCGCCAATCGAACAGCATCTTTTTCCGTTGTCAATATTATCTTTTTCTCAGTTTCTATTTTATCAAATCTCTTTTTTATATCCTTCCAGTCATCAATAGTAAAAATATGGTGATCCGGATAATGCAACATATAGTAAGTTTCAGAATGATCCATCACAAGATCTTTCAGCGGTTGAGGATTGGCAATACCTGTTACCAGCAAGATCTCTGCGTCCGGAAGCAGGCTTGTTGTTTCATGATTCCGGATTATATGATAAGGTGCAGGGTATAAATTAGCTGCAAAAAAAATATGTTGATTGGCCAGAGGGTTAATCTCTTCAATGATCTTGTTTCTCTCCTTTTCAGTTAAGAAGGGCTCGCATTTGGTCACTACAATTATCTCAGCCCTTTTATAACTTGATTTCAGATCACGAAGATCGCCTGTAGGCAAATAAAAGTCACGGGTAAAAAGGTTGTTATAATCTGTAAGCAAAATATTCATGCCCGCTCTTATGGTACGATGCTGAAAGGCGTCATCAAGTATAATGGATTGTATATCGGGTCTATCGTGTAAGAGCTGCGAAATTGCATCCAATCTCTCTTCCCCAACAGCGACAGGTACATCAGGAAATTTCAATTTGAATTGCATTGGTTCATCGCCAATTTCCAATGCATCGGATCTTTCATTTGCCAATGCATAGCCCCTTGTCTTTCTTTTATATCCTCTGCTTAGCGTCGCCACTCTATAATCATCTTTCAAATTTCTTACCAGAAATTCCACCATTGGGGATTTACCTGTACCGCCAACCGAAAGATTGCCCACACAGATCAGTGGCATGCCAAATGTTGCTGAATCTAAAATTTTCAGATCATAAAATTTATTCCGGATAAAAATGATCCCCCAATAAATGATGGCGATCGGAAAAAGAAGTATGCGGAATGTTCTCAGGAAAATATTAGAATACATAAACAGTGGTCGGCGTTACACAAAGATTTAAAGGTACATCAAATTCACTGGTATCATCAATTGCAGCTAATGGCTCAAAATAACTAAATCCAATTTTAAGGCAATCACTCCGGCATTGAGAAAGATAACGATCGTAAAACCCTTTCCCATAGCCAACCCGATAGCCGTTTTTGTCAAATGACAAGAGCGGAACAAAGATCATATCCAGCCCTGCATGATTAACTACCACGCCATCTTCAGGTTCATAAAGATCATATTTATTCTTCCGGAACCGTGTATCATCATCTGTTTGTACTGACTGCATACTGTGATCCTCAAAGTTTGTTTTTGGATAACAAATGATCAATTCAGGGTTTTGAAATTCCAGATAATCTGTAAAAAGATGGGTATTGGGCTCATGATTTTGCTCGATCGGCCAATAAGAAAGCAGGAATGTAATAAATGGCAGTTGCACAGTTTGCAATTGTATCAACAACAGATCGTCCAGTTTAATTCTTTCCATAGTGGAAAGTTTTAATCGCTTCTCCCTATATAAATTTCTCGCTTCTGCTTTAAGCATTCATCAAGATAATAACTATTGGTGATTGGTCAATGTTCAATTGTGAATAACAGTACTGAGGGTTCTACCTGTTTTCAATAAAGATCGAAAATATAGTGCTGCCATAATTTCTCTCTGTAGCATAAAAAGGAAATTTTTTGTAATCATTTCTCCGTGTATGCTCCAGCACAAACCATCCCTTTGGGGTCAATAATTGTTTTTCAAAAATAAGTTTTGGCAGATCATCAATATTACCAAGTGCATAAGGAGGACCTGCAAAAACAAAATCAAATCTATCTGTGCATTGCTCAATAAATTTAAATACATCCATTTTCAGCACTTTGAAATTCGCGAGTTTTAATTCAGCAGCCGTCTTTTTTATAAACTCATACATCTTGGGATCCTTCTCAATAATAGTCAGGTCGCTTGCCCCCCGACTCGCTAATTCATAACTAATACTACCAGTGCCGCCAAAAAGGTCCAGAGTTTTTAACTCTTCTATATCCAGGTTATTGGAAATTACGTTGAACAGTCCTTCTTTAGCCACATCAGTTGTAGGCCTTGTATGCGGCATATTTGCCGGGGGATTAATCCTTCTGCGTCCATGTTCTCCGCCTATAATACGCATGCAGCCAGTTTACTGATGGATGAAAAATAATGTTCGGGATGTAGAGTTAGTTCTTCTGCAAGTTTTACATCGGCCGATAATGATTCAAATTCAAGATTCATAAAATATTTATACAACTCCCGGTAGACAGCAGAATCTTTTTCAATTAACCCAGCTAATGA
>DASUTO010000055.1:0-3905 GCA_036374555.1 Chitinophagaceae bacterium | reverse complement strand
ATCCATATGTTTTCAGGCCCGACCCGGGCCATTTGACCGGCGTGAATTTTGCTACGCTTCAAAAGTTATATGAAGAAAAAAGAAAATTTATGGGAGTTGCTGCAAAGGCTGGATGAAGAGGCTGGTCAGTTCAATTTCCATTTGAATGAAGCTAACCGTTATTTTGACAATACAGCTTTAGCCACAAAAAAGATACTGGCGAAGCATGAAAAACGATTGCATAAATTGATTGGGGAAGTTCAGAAATCTTTAAAAGCTTTTCAAAAGCTGAATGATAAAAAGGCCAAAAAAAACCCCTGATGAAAGTATGTTACCAAATGACATAGGTAATTCCTTCGACCATTTCAGCTTGTCTGCCCGATTTTATAGTACCCTGGTAACCCTGCCTGTCAAGTGATGTATACCAGGTGTAATTGGAGGAACCAATACTTTTTAATTTTCCCCTGATAGATTTATCATCAAATGTTGAGTAGTATGTGATCTGGGTTGCGCCGATCGATTTTATTTTTCCACGGAATGCTTCATTTTCATGAGTATTGTAGAAGGTAATATTTTTTTGACCGGCGCTTTTTATTTTTCCCCGGATCATTTCATTTCCGGGCTCAATGTAATAATTAAACAAGATGTTGCCGATCGATCTCACTTTTCCAACTAATGCTTCGTTTTCTGTCGATCCGTAATAAGTAATTGAAGTGACTCCAATGCTTCTTATTTTACCATTGAGTATCGAATCAAATTGTTTTTCATAATATTCTATTCTTCCCATGTAAGGTTGCAATTTCGCAGGTTCCGAATAAAAACGTCCGGGTTCCATTTCATTTCCCCATTCAAGCACCTTGCCATCCTGCGAAACTTTTATTATGATCCGTTGGCTGGTTATAAACGCAAGTGCCGAGAATTCCGAGCCTTGCGAAAAACTTACAAACTTTAAAGTTTGTGAATTTCCGATGTTATAGACCACGAAAAAAGCCAGGAGCACAAACGATCTTTTCATATATCCTCATTTATATATTGAAGATAAAAAACTTTATCTAATAACCGGGCTGTTACAAGAATTCGTATTTATACGCTTATTGCGATTCAAATCCTAACTGCATCATTCATTCTTTTTATAAATCCTTTTTTCACCATCCTTATTATCCAAATCTGCAATTTTCTTTTCCTCATCGGTTTCCGGCTTAATGACCTCTTCCTTTGCTTGTCCATGAGGGTATCCCTTGAAATCTTCATCAATTTTATTGTCAGGGTTTTCACTTACTTCCTCTTTTTTTGTGATTGGCCTGGGCTTCTTATTCATAATAGCTTTTCTTAAATAAGAATAATTATTATGCCAAAGAGTTTAAAATCACGGCTCTGTTCGTATAATTTCTCGTACCAATCCTGAGATGGTCATAAATTCCTCCCGAAATCTTTAACAGGGGTTCTTCCCTGTTTTATTCCTGTACATTCTATTATCTTGTTTATAAACTGATCCCTTTTGAAAAACTCCTTTACCCTGATCATCGCTGCAATTGCGATTTCCTTTTTTTCATGTAGCGACATGGAAAAAAGCAGCTTTGAAACCAAACCGTTAGCCGTAAAGAAAGAAGCCAAAGTTGTTAAGCCAAAAAAGAAAAAACAAAAAATAAAAACTGTCAACGCCGGAAAAACAAAAGCTGAAACTATTCCGGACAAAAATGAGGAAGAGGAAGAAGAAAAAGAAGAGCCAACAACCGCCCCGGGAAATACCATGATTGTAAATATTCTGACCAAAAAGATAACGAACTATGCTATTCAAAATGATCTGTCTGCAGAATATTGTTTTTTAGTTGATATGAGCCTACCAAGTGGACGTAACCGGATATTTATTTATGATCTTAAGAAGAATTCTATTATCCACGCAGGGCTTGTTTCTCATGGAAGCTGTAATGAAACTTTCCTGGCCCGTCCCCGATTTTCCAATGCCACAAATAGTGGATGCAGCTCACTTGGAAAATACAAAGTAGGAGAATTTTATAGAGGCAAATATGGAAAATCGTTCAGGCTTTATGGACTTGATGACTGCAACTCCAATGCATACAAAAGAGCCGTCGTAATACATGGATATGATTGTGTACCCGACCAGGAAATTTATCCAAGAGTGCTTTGTAATAGTATTGGCTGTGTCATGGTTTCCTATAAATTCTTCGATAAGATCTCCCGCATAATCGGAAAGACGGAGAAGCCAATTGTGCTTTGGATATATCAATAAAACCGAAAACTTATTTCGGTCGCAATACCAGCATCGTCTCCTTTTTCTTTTTTAAAACAAGGTCAGTCCCTCTTATTTCATACCGGTCGATACCTGCCAAAGTAGAAAGAAAAGTATTTTCAAATTCAATATCATTACAACTCATTTTTGTACTAACCACTTCAGTAAAAGTGATCTCATTTTTATCTACGCTATAATTTCCATTGATCTGGTTGCAGCCACCATTTCCTGAAAACTTTTTTGTAGTTACATCAAAAGTGATATGTGCATCTCTGCGACCCCCGCTTTGCTGAACAGGAACCTTTCTCATTTCCACCACTACCCACTGTTGATGCCCCCATCCTGCATCTGGGGAAAGTTTTGGACTACAATTGAATCCTATAGCGGCGATAAACAGGACGAAGAGGTATTTCATGATCTTTATTAACTTTGGTTTTTAAAGTATATATAAAATTGTGCCAGTCACCATCATTTCGTTGCTAAGAGGGGTATAAACCTCCAGGCTGGCATATTTTTTTGTGATATAAACCGTCTACATTAATATATTTACCCGGAATTTAAAACCACTAATATGAAACTCTTGAAATCATTTTCCTTCCTTACAACTTTATTTTTACTCGCAGGTTTATTTATGAACCTTTCAGTACTGGCACAAAAGGATGAGAAAGACGATAAAATTATAGCAGACGCTAATGTAGCCAAGGCAGATTTTATTAAAGCCGATGCCCTAATGCAAAATTTGTTTGACAATTCTTACGGCTATGTTATTTTCCCTAATGTGGGCAAAGGTGCAATTGGTATTGGCGGTGCTGCCGGCAATGGCGCCGTTTTCCAAAAAGGAACATTGATAGGAATGGCAGATATGAAGCAGGTATCAGTTGGATTTCAGTGGGGCGGGCAGGCTTACCGTGAAGTAATATTTTTTGAAACTGAAGCGGACCTTAACAGGTTTAAAGAAAATAAATTTGAATTTGCAGGACAAGCTTCTGCAGTAGCTGTAACTAAAGGCGCCGCAGCCAATGTAAAATACAAAGATGGCGTTATGATATTTTCTCAAACCAAAGCCGGATTAATGTATGAAGCTTCGGTTGGTGGACAGAAGTTTAAGTTCAGGGCACTGTAAAACACTGACAAATTAACACGTAAAAGCCGGTAATGATTATCGGCTTTATTTTTTTAGCGCCACAACAAGCTACCTTTACTTAAATATATTCACAATGAATGCCTATGACGAATCGGTTGGTGTTGAATTAAGAGCATGGCAAAAGAAAATGCTGAAACGACCTTCCCTTTTGAATGGTCTTTCAAAAAGGATTCAAACAAAGATCAATAGCTGGATACCCGAAAAAGTACACAACGCTATTACCGTTACGATTAAACAAATGATACGTGGAGTTTTATTTGGCGCTAAACATACAACTTCAGATATTTCTGCAGGTGTTGGTTTAAGGGACCGTGAAGATGCCGTAAGAAAAAAAATAGACGCTTATAGAAACACAGCGGCAATAGAGGGTGGCATCACCGGCGCAGGTGGTATATTATTAGGCCTCGCCGACTTCCCTATTTTGATCGGTATTAAAATAAAACTACTATTTGACATTGCAGCGCTATATGGATTTAATGTACATGATTACAAAGAGCGGGTCTATATCCTCCATATTTTCGAGCTTGCATT
>DASUTO010000054.1:0-3631 GCA_036374555.1 Chitinophagaceae bacterium | reverse complement strand
TGATTATGTGTTTAATGAAGTTGTTTCGTTCATTCGAACCAACTCAAGTTCAGATACGATGATATACACTTGTGGTGCATCTTTTGGGGCATTGCATAGTATGAATTTATTTTTGAAAAGACCTGATATTATCAATGGCGTCATTGCTATGAGTGGTGTGTATGATCTGACCGAATACACAAAGGGACATTACGATGATGATGTTTATTTCAATAGCCCGATGCATTACATGCCTAATTTAACTGATCATCATGTGCTGGAACAAATAAGAAGAACGCATCACCTGCATATTTTTTCTGGCAGTGGTGCTTATGAAGATCCGTCAAGCAGTGGTCGCTTTGCAAGAATTCTTTACGATAAGGGAATTAACTATGAGCTGGATATCTGGGGACAGGAGTGGCCGCACGATTGGAACACCTGGCGTGCAGTGTTACCGCATTATTTAGAAACGAGGTTTTAGCCATCAATCTTGTGGGATCAACTTTTTTAAGGTGTGCAGGAATTCAGTTCTTGGGATCATTCGTGCACCCATACTTTCAAGATGTTCAGTGTAAACCTGGCAATCTATTAACTCAACACCATCATTTTTTAAATGCTCAACAAATTTTATAAATGCATATTTGCTTGCATTGCTTTGTTTGCTGAACATGCTCTCACCAAAAAATATCTTTCCAATTCTTACTCCGTATAAACCACCAACCAGTTCGCCATTTTTCCAGACCTCGGCGCTGTGAGCAAAGCCAAGTTTATGTAAAACTGTGTAGGCCTTTTTTACTTCATTGGTGATCCATGTGCCCGCCTGGCCTTTTCTCCTGATCGTTTTGCAGTTACCAATAACATGGTCAAAAACTTTATCAGTAGTAAAATTGAATGCATTTTGTTTCAGCAATTTTTTCATACTCTTACTCACTTTCATTTCCCCGGGAAATAAAACAAAACGGGGATCGGGACACCACCAAAGAATATGTTTGCCTTCATACCATGGAAATATCCCTTTACTGTAAGCAATTAATAAACGATCGACAGATAGGTCACCACCGACCGCTAATAATCCATCTGGTTCTGCAAGATGAACTGGCGGAAAGGCGAACTCTTTTTCTATTACGAATAACGGCATGGGGGAAAAATTACGAGCAATTCCAAGCTATCGGAATCAATTGTCAAATAAATGCTATTTACTGATAATAAAAAAGGGTAAAACTTCGATGTTGGGTTTGGGAATCCACTTTTTTTGGAATGGAGAATTTTATTTTCGTGTTTCTACGTACAAGATTTATTCAACAACCATTTCAACGGTAGCGCCAATACCTCTGTCCGTGATCGCATCACACTTTGGTTTCAATTCATCGTAACTTCCCTTCTTCACTGCATACTTTCCCTGGAAGTGGATGATATAAGCGCATTGTTCAGCTTGTTCATGGCTATGCCCGCAGATCTCCATCAGTGTATCGATCACCCATTCAAACGTATTAACTTCGTCATTCCACACAATGAGTGTACAGGGTTCTTCCACACTGGTAAGAACATCGGTGTCTTCCCATTTCTTTATGTCGTTTTGAGTTCCCACGAAACAAAAATAAGAATAAATTTTTGTCAGAGTTGATAAGTCTTATTGCTTTTTATTTACATGTTAATAGGAATTGTACGAAAAACAGGATCAATTAAGTGGCGACCGGCAATTTGATTCCTTTTACAAATTCTGCCAGGTTTTCCATTGACTGCCTGACTGTTTTTTCCATCTTTTTTTTCATGAGCAATTTGAACAGGAGGAGGGTCACTGGATTATTTCTTAAATAAAAATCTGAAGTAAGCCCTGTTCTTTTATCGGTTATTTTTTTAAAAGTGAAATAAACTGCATTTGTCTTTTTTTCATCGGTTTCACTATATTCGATCTTATCCGGAGTATAAGAATTTGCAGGCGTATAAGAATAGGAACTTGAGTACATGATCGATTGGCCTTTTTCCAATATGCAGCGATGACTGGTACCCAATCGCTGAAGAGTGCTGTCGCTTACATCTTCAATATCTTTTATATAGGTGTTCCAGAATTTCCTGGTATGAAAATCAACCACGCCATGAAGAAGGGTAAGCATGTCGGTGTCAAATTCTTTATAAATTGAAATGACTTTTGTTTTATTTTCCATTTCAAGTTTCAACGGGGGTTCTTCGGGTAACTCATTTTTAAGATGGCCAAGCTGTGTGTATTCGAAAAGGATAGTTCCGGTTTCTGTTTGTTTAGAGCTTTTATTCCAATCCAGTTTTTCAGGTAAGTGAGCAGCTGATTTTTCGCCGGCCAGTCCTTCTGTTATCAACCAGTATTCGTGTTGGTCAATATCGTTCTTTAAAAGCTGGTGGGCAACAATTATATCTTTCCCTATGAGCTTGTTGAAATTTTTGACACTATACCCGCTGAATTCTCCATAATGTGTGATCACCTTAAGTGTAAGTTCGATCGCTCCGGCGCAAGCTTTACATTGACAAAATCTCCGATGATCGTATGCATTAAGATGTTTGTGAAATTCACAAAACATTTTTTTAACCTGTTTGTATACTTCTTCCAGGCCAGGTTTTTCTCCGTATTTATAAAAAAGAATTGCATCTCCTTCGATCTCGGAAATTTCAAGCCCTAGTTGGTTTGCATTAATGATCACTTCAAGCAGCTCTTGTATAATATGCCGGCTATGCTCGATCTCCACTTCATTCACAAAACGGGTGAAGCCGCTGATATCAGGAATAAATATGAGGCCTTTATTGTCCATCGTTGGCTAAATAAAATTACCAAAAACTGCAACCACTGAAAGCAAAAAAATTTGGCAGAAAGGCCATCAACCTTATCTTTGCACTCCCTAAAAAGAGATTGCATCGTTGCACTCGCAAGGGAGTTTAGCTCAGCTGGTTCAGAGCATCTGCCTTACAAGCAGAGGGTCGGCGGTTCGATCCCGTCAACTCCCACAAAAATCCCCGCTTTTGCGGGGTTTTTTTATTAATTCGGTGTTACTGCAGGCAATCTGTAGAGTTGCCCATCTACCACGAATAGTTCGTCGATCTCGTAGGTCCAGTATTTATGAAGTGGAGATTTCTTCAGGATCTTTTCAACCTCAGATTTTGTTTCTGCGTTTAATGTTACCCATACTCTTTGTGATTCCATACTTACCACATATTGATCAATAATATTTTTATTGATCAGCATATTGATATAAGTACGGTGAGCAGGTATCAATGCTGCAAATTCATCATTCCAATCAAAGTTTATGGTTACCTGGTACGCTTTCATTTTAAAATTTCTAAAGTAAATGTAGGGAAGTTGGAATTCAGGAAAAATAAAAAAGTAGTAATATTAATATAAAAAGTGGAACGTACCGGGCTCGAACCAGTGACCTCTGCTCTGTCAAAGCAGCGCTCTGAACCAACTGAGCTAACGTTCCTGAAATTTCCACTCTATAACCTCATTCACCCACTCTTTCCTGAATGGAGTTGTAATTTTAATATAATTGTCTGTGTAACCTTCCATCATTCCCTTATTCTCATGTCCTTCGAACAATACCTTTCTTGTTTGGCCATGATGCCGCTCTGCAAAATACTGCATCTTCATGTATGAAAGATTGCGGAGTGTTTTATTTCTTTCATGTCG
>DASUTO010000053.1:0-3971 GCA_036374555.1 Chitinophagaceae bacterium | reverse complement strand
AAGCAGTGCAATGAATTCCTTCCATTAAAACAGGGTGATCATCTTTAAGCAGGTTTTCGAGTAATAATGGGTTCTCTCTCGATTTTACTATATAAGGTTTGGTAAGAGATATGCTTTGCCATTTCGATAATCGTTTATAATATTTTACCTCTTCACAATATTTATTTAATTCATTTTGCCGGCCTCTTCCATAATCAAAACAATGAAGCTTGATCTTAACGCCTTCCTCATATAGTGCCTTGAGCTTATAAAAAAGATCCACCACGCCTCCGTAATCAGCAGGCCAGGGCACATCATGACATATAATATGAAGCGTCTTATCGTTATTCATTAAATAATTCTTCGTAGAAATTCAGCAACTTATCTTTTTCTTTTTGCCAATTCAATTCTTGCTTTGCCACAAAACAATTTTGCTTAAGCTGTAAATAAAGCTCCTTATTATTAAGAATCTTGTTTATTGCATCAGCAATCGTTTCCGGGTCGAGATCATCTATCAATTCTGCAACCCTGAATTGAACATTTATCCTTTTATACTCCGGATAATTCATTGTTACCTGCGGAATGCCAGCATGAATGTAATCAAAGAATTTGTTGGAAAGGGATAAGTATTGATTTAGTCCTGTTCTTTTAAAAGGGTTTACAGCAATATAAGCTTGTGCCGTTCTCTTTTTTAATTCTTCTGGCGGAAGCATTCCAAAAAAGATCACTTTCCCTGGAAGGTCATTTACCTGGATAACGGATCGCATTTCATCCATAAAGTTTCCATGTCCGCAAATCCAAAGCTTTGCATTTACTTTTTTCATTGCTATAGCTAGCTTATCCAATCCGCGGCCTTTGTTCACTGCGCCCTGGTAAAGTATAACATTTTCTGTCCTTATTTGTTCATTGGAATCGCTGAATGACGGAACATTACGCACTACTTTATAATTAGCGTTGTAATTCTTTTTAAACTCTTCCGCAAGGCTATCACAGACTGTATAACCATTTTTAAATTTCGGGATTAGTCTTTTTTCAATCCTATGCCAGAAGCGATAGATCTTTGGACGAGAGACAACTTCATCTAACTGTGAAAAATATTCATGGGCATCATACACACGTTTCACTCCTTTCAATTTAGAAATATAATAACAAGGGAGTATCGTGTCAAGATCAATCGCACAAATGCAATCCATCTTTTTAAAAAGGAGGAAAATGAAAAGCCGCACATTGAATTCGCTATAAAAGAGTTTTCCTTTATTAAACCAGCATTTAAGTCGTCGCTGCCGGTAATTAGTTTTTGAAAGTGGGAGAGAGGTTTTCAATTTTCTGCCAACCAGCAGCACATCATAACCTGCATCTGCCAGCGTGCCGCAAATGCGTTGCATTCGCTGATCGTAACTAAGATCATTTGTAACCGTAAAAATCAGTTTCTTCACTTCTATCAAATATAACAGAAAAGTCCCGTCTCGCCTGAGGCGAGACGGGACTACAATATATAGTGAAAAATTTTTTTACTGCATCATATCGCCAGTATTCATTCCTTCTCTTTCGCCTTTCAGGTTTTTGCGTTTGAAAAGGTTCGGATCGAATTTTCCAAATCTCCAGCTGAAATTCAGACGAAGAAGTTGTGGATCGCGACGACGAAATATATCCTGTGTGATGTATTGCGATTCTGAATATGTATAAGAACGACGGGTTCTGAAAACATCACTCATGTTAAGGGAAATTGAAGCTGCACGGTTTTTCAAAAACTCATATTTCACACCCATATCGGCATAATAATTTGAGCGAACGTATCCTTGTGCTGATGATGAAGGGCCAAACATCATACCCATACCACCGCCACCTCCACCACTACCTCCCGGAGGAAGTACAGTTTTAGAATTGTACACTGCTGTCAATTGGAAAGAGAAATTTTTAGGTAGCTTAAACGTATTATTCACCTTTCCAAACCAACTTGCAAACTGATCCTGTTCTGGCAGGGAAGGATCATTGACATTGATTTTTGAAGTATAAAGATTGAGGTTTGAAGTAAGATCCCACCATTTAGTTACTTTATTTTTCATGGTGAGTTCAAGTCCCGTCACATAGCTTGAGTTTGCATTTATGAAAGTATGTAGGATATAGTCTTCGCCATTTACGGGACTTTCAAATTTCTGCTGGTAACTGGTGATCATATTGTCTGTATGCTTATAATAAAGTGAAGCAAGGAAATTATCCTTATTCTTAAATATTTTCTGATAAGAAACCTCAAAAGAATTTGTAAACTCCGGTTCCAGATCCGGATTACCCTTTCTCGGGTTAAGAAAATCAGATGAATCAGTAAATGGTGATAACTGGAAAAAGTTAGGGCGATTAATCCTTCTTGTATAATTCAATTGCAACTCCTGGTCTTTTTTCAATTTTTGACTTAAGAAAACACTTGGGAAAAAGCTAAGGGGAAATGAATTGCTGAACGATTCATTTGTCTTCACCAGTTCACCATCATAACCTGAGCTTTCAACTCTAAGACCAAGTTGGTATCCGAAGGATTTTAACTGGTTTGTATAAGTTGTATAAGCAGCCAACACATGATCCTCGGCAACATAATCGATCTGTGAGGCCGGTTGAAGTATTGGCTTACCACTAACCGGATCGATATAATAAAATGCACCTGTGCTATTCGCTTTATTGAAAGCACCTCTTACGCCCATCTCAATTTTTGATTTCTCAGTAATGGGATTTACGAAATCGGTTTGCACTATTATGCTTTGACCGGTTCCAGTGGTATTTTGTTGTTGAGTATATTCTCCGGCCGAAACACCTGAAGGATACTCAAATTTTTCAGTCCTGATAAGGCTCTCATTTATATTGGTCCTTTTATTATATGTGACATCTGCTGTCCACTCTCTCCCTGCTTTAGGGAAATTATGTTTAAAACTCAATTGTGCGCCCCTGAACTTGAACTGACCTTCTGAGTTTGTCCTTCTTTCCATGTACGAAGTTTCCTTCAATACGTCCAATGGGTCCACCAACATTTCACTAATTGTTTCCGGACGGAATGTACCGTTACCAATATTTGTACTGGCAGAAAGAGTGTTCCGGTTATCAATAAAATAATCAATACCAGCTCTGAAAAATCTGAAATTACCCTCCATTTCACTTCTGTCATCCTGGTGAAGCACAGTACTATCAATATAATTTATGCGATCTGTATAACCAGTACCGATCGATTTACGTTGGTTATAATTGGCGCTTCCGAAAATATTTATTTTGTTTTGACGAAGACTAAAATCACCTCCTAATCCAATTTTTGCTCTTGAGTCAATACTTGAACGAACGCTACCATTGTAACCAATTTTTTTATTTTTCTTTAAAACAATATTTAAAATGCCAGATGTACCACCGGATGCATCGTATTTAGCTGAAGGATTCGTAATAATTTCAACTGATTCTATCGCATCAGCAGGGATCTGCTCAAGCTGCATTGTTGTTGGTCGGCCATCAACAAAGATCTGGGGTGCATTATTGCGAAGTGTAACGTTGCCATCCAGATCAACGGAAAGAGAAGGAACATTTTTCATAACATCAACTGCAGTACCACCTGCAGCTATCACATCTTTCTCTACATTATATATTTTCCGGTCAATGCCTAATTGGAAAAGAGGTTTCGAGCCAACTACAGTCACATTGCCTAACACTTGTGCATCTATTTCCAATTTTATATTGCCAAGATCTTTATCAATTGCATTTAACATGGCACTCATATCAGCGCCAGGTTGCATTTTAATTTCAAAGCCGACCGGTTGTTCCATTGGCTTGAAACCGATTGCAGTAATTTTTAGTTTGGATTTGCCAAAAAGAGGAACGTTTTCCAAAGAAAATTCGCCGTTTGCTTTTGTGAGCATTCCGGCTATTATTACTTCTTTACTTTTTTTGGTGGCTGTATCGATGCGGGATTGTACTAACTGAACTGAAGCCGCATCCACAGGTTTTCCGCTTTGAGCTTCTAC
>DASUTO010000052.1:0-2882 GCA_036374555.1 Chitinophagaceae bacterium | reverse complement strand
GAGGTAAAGATTTTGATTGGTTATTACATCATGAATTCGGACATGAATGGTGGGCAAACAAAGTAACTAACCGCGATTGGGCACATATGTGGATACAGGAAGGGATCTGTGTTTTTGGTGATGCTATGGCAACAAGGGATTTAGCTGGTGAAGAAGCATACATGGAAAAAATGAGGCAGACAGCAAAAAACACATCAAATAAACTTCCTCTTGTGAGAGGGGACCAGGTTGATTCTGATAGTGCTTATCATGGAGACATTTATGGAAAGGGGGCTTTCTTCATGCATACCCTTCGTTATATCATGGGAGATGATAAATTTTTCCCCACATTAAAAAAATTGGCAACTGATCCGCAATACACGTATGACAACACAGTAGTAACAGCTGATGTAGAAAAACTTTTTAGTAACGCTTATGGAAAAAGCCTTGATCCGCTATTTCATTTATTCCTTTATACAACAGATAAGCTTGATGTATCAGTTAAGAAAACAAAAGAGAACGAATACCAGGTTAAGCTGCTGAATATTGATATGACCATTCCGATAGATGTTCAAACAGATGCTGGCATTCAACGAATCATGACTGATAAAAAAGGGACAACAATTACAAGTAAGTCACCTGTTGTTATTGACCCAAAAGGATTTTATTTGAAAAAGGTAATAATGGAATAAGCTCTTTTGTAACTTGCTATTATGAGAAAAGGATTCCTTATCCTCCTTTTTCTTGGAGGTAAAGTCTTTGCCCAGATCGACAAACCCATATGTAAAGCAATTGATGAAATTGCAGAAGCAGAAAAAAATTCATTTCAAAGAAGTCTATCAGTTAATCGTTCACAGGCGTCTTCCAATTTCCAGGTAACTTATTATAGATGTATTTGGGATATTGATCCTTCGGTTCGCTATATAAAAGGTGCAGTTACTTCTCATTTTATCACTAATAACGCTTCCAATACAATTACTTATGACTTCACCTCGCAGCTCACCGTTGACAGCATTTATTTTCATGGGAACAAAATTTCATTTTCAAGACCCACCGATCTTTTGCAAATAAATCTTCCAGGCACAATCAATAGCGGACAAAAAGATTCAGTTACGATTTTTTATAAAGGCGAACCACCTAATACAGCTTTTGGTTCGTTTGTTCAAACCACACATAATGGTGTTCCTGTATTATGGACCTTGTCCGAGCCTTACGGCTCTAGAGATTGGTGGCCATGCCGCAATGGCGTAGATGATAAGGCGGATTCAATGGATATTATTATTAATTGCCCTAATTCATACAGGGCTTCATCAAATGGTATGTTGGCATATGAAACTGATAATGGTGTGACACGGACTGCTTTTTATAAACATCGCTATCCGATCGCCTCCTATCTTGTTGCATTCGCTGTTACAAATTTTAAGGTTTTAAATCATAGCGTTCAATTAGGAGCTGTGAACCTTCCGATGATAACTTATTGTTATCCTGAAGATGAAAACTCATTTCAACAAAACACACCAAAGGTTTTACAACAGCTTTCATTGTTTCATCAATACTTCGGTGCTTATCCGTTCATTAACGAGAAGTATGGTCATACCCAATTCAGTTGGGGAGGAGGTATGGAACATCAGACAAATAGTTTTATCGCATCTCCCAATGAGAGCCTGATGGCGCATGAATTAGCTCATCAATGGTTTGGTAATAAGATAACATGTGGCAGCTGGCAGGATATATGGTTGAATGAAGGGTTCGCCACCTATCTTTCTTATTTCTATTTTGAAAAAACCGATCCGGCAGGTCAAATTAATAGACTCAAGGGTCTGAATAGTTCCATAACGGCAGTTGGTGTAGGCTCTGTTTGGGTAGATGATACAACTAATGTAAATCGTATTTTCAGCAGCAGGTTTTCTTATAATAAAGGAGCCTACTTAGTTCACATGTTGCGTTGGATTTTAGGAGACACTTTATTTTTCCGGGGAATAAGACAATATTTAAATGACCCCAAGATTGCTTATGGGTTTGCAAGAACTGATGATCTGAAAAGAAATCTGGAACAAGTTGGTGGCAAGGATTTAGATGAGTTTTTTAATGATTGGTTTACCGGCCAGGGATATCCATCTTATGAAGTCAGATGGAGACAGAATGAAAATAACAAAGCATTATTTGTAATTAGTCAAACAACATCACATCCTTCAGTATCCTACTATGAAATGCCGTTAGCATTAAAATTTAAAAATAACTCGCAGGAAAAAACAATTGTTGTTAATAATACAAGAAATAACGAACTGTTTAGTGAGCAGCTTAATTTTAAAGCCGATACAGTAATAATTGATCCGGATTGCTGGATCATTTCGGGAATTAAGGTAACTGTAAAAGATCCGACATTAACTGGCCTGGATAATGAAATAAAAGTATATCCAGTTCCCACGGTAGCAGATGTAGTGGTCCTTTCTGTCACTAATCCTACTTCAAAAACTATGCAGCTGCGAATATTTAATACAATGGGTCAATTGATGTCGCAGCAGCAGGTAAACACTACGGGTGCAATCGAAAAAATTCAAATTAACATTTCAAAATTACCTGCCGGAGTATATTTGCTCCGGATTGATGCAGGTGATCTCAAAACTACACGGCACATCATAAAAAAATAAATTAATTGCTTCATGGCTCGTCGGAAAAAGCCCGGTAAAAAGTGGTGGATAGTAGTGGCTTTTTTTATTACGGGATTAGTTTTCATACTTGGTTATGATTGGTGGAAGAATCGTAAGTCCCGCTTTGTTCGGTATCCCGCTTTTGGCATTTCCATCCCCGAAAATTATTTAATACATGGTATAGATGTTTCCAGGTACCAGCAAACCATTTCATGGGAATCAGGAAAAGACATGAAAGTAAAAAACGTGCAA
>DASUTO010000051.1:0-2371 GCA_036374555.1 Chitinophagaceae bacterium | reverse complement strand
TTTAATTGCAACGGGCCTGTTAGCACCGTTTGAAAACGGAATACCTGCTGATAATAAAATGTTGAAGATGGCATTGAATAGATTGAAACAATTATCGGCACATGAAGTTGGCCACACACTAGGCTTGATGCACAACTATGCTGCCAGTGTAAGTGACCGGGCAAGTGTGATGGACTACCCGCATCCAACAGTCAGCTTAAATACGGATGGTGAAATCGATCTTAGCAATGCGTACGATAATAAAATTGGTGAATGGGATAAAGTGGCCATCACTTTCGGCTACAATGATTTTCCTTCCGGCACAAATGAATCAACTGCCTTGAATAAAATTTTATCTGATGCTGAAGAGAAAGGATTACAATTTATTGCAGATCGTGATGCCCGTGCACCAGGTGGTCTTCATCCGCAGGCACATCTTTGGGATAATGGAAATGATGCGGTGAACGAGTTAAAAAATGTAATGAAGGTCCGTAACAAAGCTTTATCTGATTTCGGAGAAAAAAATATACGACCCGGTATGCCGATGGCAATGCTGGAAGAGGTATTAGTGCCGGTTTATTTTTATCATCGCTACCAGGTAGAAGCCGCAACAAAAGTTGTTGGGGGCATGTTCTATAATTATTCATTACGGGGTGATGGACAAATGATCACCAGGTCTTTATCGAAACAAGAACAAGTGGCCGCATTGAATACGATCATTGATTGCCTTGACCCAAAGTTTTTAAGACTACCGGATCGTATTGCAGAATTAATTCCACCGCTGCCGGCTGGCTACGGACTTTCAAGAGAGCTGTTTAGAAAAAGAACAGGGCTTGCGTTTGATGTTTTATCTCCTGCAGAAACAGCCGCCGACCTGCCCTTATCATTTTTATTTCATTCAGAAAGATTGAACAGAATGGTGCAATATGAAGTAATGAATAAAGGATTGGGTGTTGCTGAAATGATCAACATGCTTGTTTCAAAAACATGGAAAGCGCCAAGATTGACTCGAATAGATGGGTTGATCCAACTGCAAACCGAAGAAGTATTGCTTACTTATTTACTTGCTGCAAGCATCAACGATAATAATTCATTTGCGGTAAAATCATTAATGCAAACAACATTGAAAGATCTAAAGGCTTTTATTGATGCTAAAATGAAAACAACAACCGACACAACTTATAAAGGACATTTGTTACTTGCATTGGAAAGAATGAAAGAGCCGGAAAAAGCAAAACCAACAATTCATAAAGAGATCCCACCCGGCGCACCGATCGGATGTGATTGGGATGAATAAGTGAATCAGCTTTTTTTATCAATACTGGTCAGCACTTCATTGCGGTAAGTAGCCCCGATGGGAATGCTTTTTTCCTCAACCTGGACATAATTTCCTTCAATGTATTTTATCTTGTTTCGGGATATGATAAAACTTTTATGAACCCGCATAAATGATCTTGCAGGTAATTCTTCCAGCAGTTTTTTCATTGTTTCGTTCACGATCAGTTGTCCTGAATCTGTAACCACTTTCATATAATCGCCAATTGCTTCGATATAATGAATGGTCTCCAGTTCGACCCGGTGAATTTTCTTATCAGCTTTGAGAAAAATAAAGGAGAGCTCATTTTCGCTACTATTTTGAGTAGCCGGGGCATTAAGTTTTTCATGTACTTTGTTTACGGCTTTTAGAAACCGTTCGAAAGAAAATGGCTTAAGCAAATAATCAATTGCATTTAATTCAAAACCTTCGACGGCAAATTCGGGATAGGCAGTAGTAAAAACAATCAGCGGCGGGTGAACCAGTGTTTTTATAAAATTAATGCCAGATAGTTTCGGCAGGTTAACATCCAGGAAGATCAAATGAACATTTTGTTGCGTTAAAATAGCCTGTGCTTCTAATGCATCATTACAAATTGCCACAAGTTCCAAAGAAGGATGATCTCCAATATATTTTTTGAGAACATTTTGTGCCAGTGGCTCATCTTCAACTATCATGCATTTAAAGTGATTCATAAACTCAGTTGTAATTGCACTGTAAAGCTATCGTTCAAATTTTTTATGGTCAAAACATGTTTGGCTGGATAAAGCAATTCTAATTGTCTTTTTATGTTCTCAAGACCAAGGCCGCCATAATCGCCAGTTTTTATTTCATCAACTACGCCTTTATTATTCTCCACTGAAAAGAGGAGTTTATTTTTTTCGATTTCTATCTTCAGTCGGATAAATGAAGTTCCAGAGCTTCCCTTAACTCCATGCTTAAAAGCATTTTCAAGAAATGTTATTAATAGCAAAGGAGCAATTTCCTGGCCGTTAACATCACCGGTTTTTTTTATTTCGATATTCAGTTGTGAGTCGGAACGAATTTTTTGCAATGCAATGTAATTGTTCACAACAG
>DASUTO010000050.1:0-2048 GCA_036374555.1 Chitinophagaceae bacterium | reverse complement strand
CAGATAATGCATGACTGCTCCGGCTGCAATAATTCCTTTTCTCAGGTCGTCTACACCAAAGCCTTTTAATGAAATAGTTTGGAAATGTTTCAATAATGTTTCTTCAGCATAAGCTTCTGAAAATATCCATTCATCAAGAGTGTAAGAATAAATTTTTGCGCCAAAAAATTCTTTGAATTTTTTTTGCTGGTGTCTTTGAAAAACAACTTCGGCAGGTTTAAAACCCTGTAAAAGTTTGTCGGCATATTCACGATCTCCTTCTGCAATAAAAAATTCCCCGGTGCTGATATCAAGAAATGCAAGACCATATTGATCATTTTCTGCAAAATGGATCCCGGCTAAAAAATTATTGCTTTTATGCTCAAGTAGTTTATCATTTACTGCAGTGCCCGGCGTCACCATTTCAGTCACACCTCGTTTAACAATTCCTTTTGCAAGTTTTGGGTCTTCCAGTTGATCACAAATGGCAACGCGATAACCGGCCTTTACCAGTTTGTGTAAATAAGTATCAAGGGCATGATGAGGAAAACCAGCAAGTTCAGACGATGCCGCAGCGCCATTATTTCTTTTTGTAAGTGTAATACCCAATACCTGTGAAGCAATGACGGCATCTTGTCCAAATGTTTCATAAAAATCTCCCACACGGAAAAGCAATATCGCATCGGGATATTTTTGTTTAATAGCCCGGTGCTGCTGCATTAAAGGAGTATCTTCTGTCTTTGTCTTCGCCATGCCAGCCCCGGTTTATCGGGGAGCGACAAATATAGTCCAGTGTCGGGGTTTGTTTTCCTGTGAAATTGTTATGTGAATAAATACGATATTTTTCCAGTGATTTCCATCAATTGTTTGTGAAATGGTTTTGAATCCTGCCATTACCTTTGCGCCATGCGAAAATTGAGCATGGAAGAATTGGGCCGAAAATCGGTGGATGAATTCAAGCAGTCTGACAAGTTTCCCATTATTGTAGTATTGGAAAATATCCGCAGCGCTTATAATGTGGGCAGTGTATTCCGAACCAGCGATGCTTTTTTGATCGAAGCAATTTATATCATTGGTTATTCTGCAAAACCGCCTCATAAAGAAATAAAAAAGACAGCTCTTGGTGCCGAGGGAACCGTGACATGGAAATATTTTAAGACAACGGCTGAGGCAATCGATGAATTAAAAATCAGAAAGTATAAAGTGTATGCGGTGGAGCAAGCTGAGGAAAGCTACAAGCTGCATGCGGCAAACTTCAGACAAAATGAAAAAATTGCCGTGGTTTTTGGAAATGAAGTTACCGGAATCGAACAATCAACTATTCATTTATGTGATGGATGTATTGAAATTCCGCAATTGGGCATGAAACATTCGCTGAATATTGCAACAGCCGCAGGGATTGTATTGTGGGAATTAATAAGAAGCAAAATACCTCCGGCAGTAAAAGGAAGAACAGAACATTAAAGGTGTAAAATGACCAAAGTAAAAAATTATTTAAGTCTCATAAAATTCTCACATACCATTGTTGCAATGCCGGCCCCTGTCCCCCAAAGGGGGAACTTGGACAAGATGTTTCGATTAATTTTGCGAAATGCCTAAACTGAAAAGCTACCTTTCTCTTATAAAGTTCTCTCATACCATTTTTGCTATGCCATTTGCATTGATTGGATTTTGTTTAGGACTATTTCCTGATCGAATTCATCCAAATGTTGAACATTTTGTGTTTTTCGAACGTAGAGCGCCACTCAATAGGGAAGAGGTGATTTGGACGCTTTATCTAAAACCATTTATTCTGGTTGTCCTCTGCATGGTCTTTGCCCGAAGCGCAGCAATGGCGTTCAATCGTTATCTGGACAGAAGTTTTGACGCAAAAAATCCAAGAACAGCTATAAGAGAAATTCCTTCGGGAGTAATAAAGGCTAACAATGCTTTATTGTTCACAATAGTTAGTAGTTTGTTGTTTGTAATTTGTACTTTCTTTATCAATAAGATTTGCTTTTATCTTTCACCTGTTGCCTTGCTTGTGGTGCTCGGTTATAGTTATACAAAAAGATTTACACCGCTTTGCC
>DASUTO010000049.1:0-2781 GCA_036374555.1 Chitinophagaceae bacterium | reverse complement strand
TTTTCGAATTCAACGAATGTACCAAGGTATGATCGTCTGCAGGATAAAAGATATATGAGCGCAAGCATTGGCACAACCCTCCGCTATGCAGAATGGTTTTATGGACCACAGGAAAGGTTGTTGGGCTCGTATGAGCTTAATGTTTCTTCTTCAGGATTTTTTAACCAGTTCAGAGCAAATGTAAATTATCAGAAGATGGAAGAAAGTCGCCAGGAAAGAGAGTACCGTCGCTATGACCGTTTTGACAGTCGCGTTGAAAAACTAAACATCTGGGGATTTGTAATTGATGCAAGAAAAAAATGGAATGTGAATGAAATTACGATCGGAACAGACGGACAGTTGAATGATCTTACCTCGGTAGGTACAAGAACAAACCTTACAACCGGCACAGTTAGCAAACTTGACTCAAGATATCCTAACGGAGAAAACAACATGAATTATTTTGGTGTATATGCGCAACATTTAATCAAGTTGAACAATGATAAGTTGATTGTGAACGATGGAATACGCCTGCAATTTGTAGATCTTCATTCAACCATTGCAGATAATTCATTTTTCAATCTTCCTGTTACAGATATAAAGCAAAACAATTTTGCAGTTACCGGCAACCTTGGTCTGGTTTATTTGCCAACTGAAGATTTCAGGCTTACAGTTGGCTTGTCTTCGGGTTTTAGAAATCCGAATATTGACGATTTAGCAAGGGTGTTTGAATCAGGCACGGCGTTGCAAAGAGTGATTGTTCCAAATGCAGATATTAAACCCGAGTATACGTACAATCTTGATCTCGGTATTACACAAACAATAGCCGGAAAGATAAAATTTGACATCACTGGTTTTTATACGTGGTTTAAAAATGCAATTGGTCTGGCTCCCTATAAATTAAACGGTGAAGATTCAATTTTATATAATGGTGTCACCTGTGCAGTTTATGCTAACAGGAATGTAAAGGAGGCATATACCTACGGCTTTAACACCAACATTTCTGTTGATTTTACTAAACAGTTTTCATTCTTTGGAACCGTTACATATACTTTCGGAAGATTTAAGAATCCAAATGGAACCAAAATTCCGCAAGATCATATTCCACCAGTTTTTGGAAAAGGTTCATTAAAATATAATCATACGAGATTTGAAACCGAGGGTTATGTGCTGTTCAATGGATGGAAAAAAATTAAAGATTACAATCCTGATGGGGAAGACAACCAGCAATATGCCACTGCGGATGGAATGCCATCATGGTTTACATTGAATTGGCGCAACAGCTTTCAGATCACCAAAAAAACAAGTGTTCAATTCGCCATTGAAAATATTCTTGATCGCAATTACAGGTATTTTGCTTCAGGGTTTTCAGCTCCAGGCAGAAATTTTGTAATAGCTTTAAGGACGGCTTTTTAAGGCTAAAATTTACCCCCATCCCCTCTTTAACTGTGGAAAAGGCGGGTTGGGGGTTTTACATTCTGAAAAATTACAATTCTGTGCAGCTATTGAATTCAAAAATTGTCTAATTTACAGGCAACCAAAGGAAACTATGACCGAGGAAGCCATTTTACAAGGCTGTTTGAAAAACGACGCTTCTGCTCAGCGGGAACTTTACAACAAGTATAGTCCTAAGATGCTGGCTGTTTGTTATCGTTTCGCCCATAACCGGGAAGACGCCGAGGATATGCTACAGGAAGGCTTCATTAAGGTTTTTTTACAAATGCATACATTTGAAAACCGTGGAGCTTTTGAAGGGTGGATCAGGAGAATAATCGTTCATACCTGTATCAATATTCTAAAGAGAAACAAAAAGTTCAATGACAGTGTTGATATAATTCATGCAACAGGAGTACAAGTGAGAGAGGAAAGCATTCCATCGATCATACAAGCGAAACAAGTGGTGGAATGTATCAGGATATTGCCGATGGGTTATCGTACAGTTCTTAATTTATATGCAGTAGAGGGATATAGTCATCGTGAAATTGCAAAAATGCTGGATATAGAAGAAAGCACCAGCCGAAGCCAGTACACAAGAGCCAAGGCAATGCTTGAAGATATTTTAGTAAGAAAAAAGATTTTGCAAAAACCAAGGCAACAGGCAGAATGGATTGCTTTGGCGGGCAGCAGATAAAATTTGATCCGTTCCGAAATCACTGACTGGTTTATGGAGAGACAATTCAATAATGGGGATTTTGAGAAGCTGTTGAGAGATAACGCCAACCAATACCGGATGTACCCTTCGGAAAAGGTATGGAAAGGTATTCACTCCGCTTTACACACTCGCCGCAGATGGTATGGCCTTACTGCAGTCATTATGTTTTTGCTTACCGGCTCCATTGTTTCCATTATCATTTACAATGATAACCCAGGAAAAAATAATTCTGCTGAACAGAAAACCAGTTCAATTCAAAATAGCGATCCACAACAAGTTGGTGCAAGTGCCTCAAAAGAAATAAAAACGTTTACGCCTGCAATAAATGAAATAAAGCCAGCCAATCGCCCAACATCCAACCTTGCGGAATTATATATAAATGGCCCGGTTTTCACTACTCCGGCAAGTGATGAGATGCAATCCGGTTTGAGTTTGAATAGTAATAACTTAAATGACATTATCGGGCAGGAAGCTGCTGATCCAACTATTTCCAGCAAAAATGAAACGATTGATCTTCTGTTTCCCTATACTGACCTGGGCCTTTTAAAGCAACATGATTTGGTGAACACCGAAGACAACGCGTTAAATGATATTTTTCCTAATGAAAAAAACATCACTGAGCAGAGCTCAGTAAATGAGAATACGGAAAA
>DASUTO010000048.1:0-5047 GCA_036374555.1 Chitinophagaceae bacterium | reverse complement strand
TCCTGTTCGTTAAGATCCTGCCCAAAATCAGAAATAAAATGTTTTTCGTTGGTGACCCCCCTATGAACAGTCGGCCAGGTGATCCAGGGTGAAAGATGACCCTGGTCTTCAGCATAGGTCTCATACTTTCTGCCTTTCCTTAAGATTTTGGCGAGATTTGATTCAGGATAGAGTTTGCAAAAGTGGTGAATGACCTTATAGGGAACTTCATTGAGTTCGAAGAGGATGACTTTCATTAGTTTGGATTTTACGCAAAATACTAAAAAATGAGTTCGCCGGGTCGGAATTCGCCTCAATAACGAAAAACCTCGCTTCAAAGTATTTAAATAGCTAAATTAAAACCAGCGGCGACGGACCAAAGAGATTTTAGGTTTTTATGCCGAAAAAAACAAAACTATCTTGTTTGAACAACGGCAAGCTTTTTCTTTAGCTGTAAAAAAGGGCTCTCCAAAAATCTATAAGATACCATTGCAGTAAATATGGTGGCTGGCAAAGTTAAAAGTGAAACGCACAACATTAAATAAATGTTCTGGTTGTATTTTAAGTTCAATATATCAAATAGAACAAGAATCCCCGAAAAAACTATAGTATGATAAAAATACATACCATAAGTATACTTACCCAATTTATCGAATACATTAACGGAGCCTTTATTGCAGAGAGCAAAATATACGACGATGCTCAAATAAAGAAGACAAAGTAATATGGAACCAGGCAGGTAAAACCACGAGAAGTAAAATCTGAATGCTGTGGCTATCGCAGTTAGCAGAACAATAACCCAAATATATTTATTAATAATATCCAGGATGAGACTTGAGGAATTCTTTTTAAAGTAAAAAGCGCCGAAGCAGCCAACTATCAGGTAACCCATATTGCTTAGTGTATGGTAAAATCTGACTTCCCCCGTTGTACTAACCGCAAAGATCATACTTATGGCCATTAAAAGCCAGCAGAAAAAATACCTATACAGATTGTTTATTCTTATAAGAAGAAAAAAAAGTAAAGGCCAGAAGAGATAGAACTGTTCTTCTATTGCAACACTCCACGAAATACGCATCTGGGCCTCTTTACATTGGTGAAAAAAATAAATCACATCGAAGTTGTTCAAAAAAGTCAGGCCAAGCAAAGGATTACCACAATAGGTGAATGCACTCAAAAGTTTGGGCAGAATCAATGCGCCTACGATCATACAAAAAAAATATAACGGCCATATACGTAAAGCTCTTCTTTTATAAAAACGAATTATATCTATAGTTCCTGTTTGTTCTGTTTCTGCAAGAAGTAAGTAAGTGATCAAAAAACCGCTGATAACAAAGAACATCTGCACACCCACTGCACCTATTCTCATAAAGGGAAGCAGGTAGTTTACAACATTCTCAGGAAAAATGCGAGGAAAAATTATTGCGATACAATGATCCCAATACACAAAAAAAAATGACAGAAATCTTAACGAATCAAGTTTCGGGAAAAAAACTCTCATAAAAGATGATTAAGATTGGGGAAATAGCAATGATAAAACTGTAATATTACGGATGAGGCAATATCAATCATAACATTGCCCGGGATAACCCCTGCTACCAACAGGCAGCCGTGAAATAAATTGAGCGGAAATAGGATTTTCGAATAATAAAAATGTGGGTTGAGAAGACCAATTAGATCTTAGAGGTATGGGATTGCATCCAGGAAAGAAAACATTCCAGGTCTTCAGGAGTACCCAATCCATGCATGGCTGAAGCGTGAATGTTATATATTCCTATTTGCAGACTATTTTTTATTGCCCAGTTATACACAGGACAAGTGTAAAACTCATTATTGACCCGATCATTGTGAACGATCATATCAATAGCGGCATCAACAAAGTCGCTTCCTTTATTAAAAAAATAAATGCCTACAGTTGCCTTATCAGAAATCGCAACTTTTTCCTTCACTTCAATCACCTCTCTTTTTTCATTCACTTTAGCAAATGACCATTTGGGATTCATTTCTGTATCTGTAAATGTAAGGATAGAACCATCCCAATTATTCTGATAAACATCGTTTAGCATGGCATCGAGACTGAACTCTACCCACTGGTCAGAATTTGCAATAAGAAGCGGGATATTATTATCAATATGTTGTCTTGCCAATAATACGGTACAAGCCGTACCTTCTGTTAATTGATCAACCGTAATTATTGTAACCGGGAATTCTTTTTTAAGCGCTGAAACTAAGTCTGCCTCAGCGGTTACATGTTCTTTCCTGGCTATAAGAATAAAATGAGCATCGGGAAACTTAAGATTCTCCATCACCCGTTTTATCATTGGTTTGCCCATTACATCAATAAAAGGTTTAGGCTTTGTATAGCCAGCCTTTTTAAACCGGCTTCCTTCACCTGCCATTGGAATTACAATATTTAATGATGGGGAAACCATAAAAATTATTTTTCAGAAAAATATTTATCGCCTGTTACACTTGGAACTTTTAATACCGTTGTAATAGCCATATCACTTAATACTAAAAAATCCGTCGCTTCACCCGGGGCAATTTGTATAATTTCACCGGCTGTATATTTCTTATTATTCATTTCCACTTCACCGAATACAATAACGGTGAATTCAGTTGCGATCTTATGATAATGCTTTTTTTCGTAGTCACCTTTCTTATATTGCTTTACGGCCACTTCAAAATCACTGGTATTATAAAGGGTTGGTTCAAAATTACCGGCAAACCATCCTCCCTTTAAGTCACTTAATTTAAAAAGTTCCATTCTACTTGGATATTAGGCTTTCGAATTCCTTAATTTTTTGGGGCGAATAGAAAGAATGATAATGTTCATTTGGTATAGAATAATACCCGACCTTTTTATTAGACAATATCAACTCATTGATCGTTGATGATATAAAAAATAAACCATTTGTATTAATATTCTTCTTTATTACTTCAAATGATCCTGTCATAAAATCTGCGGCTCTTTTGAAATAGTAAACCCCGGCAATTGCATTCTTACTAATGGGCCGCTTTTCTGCTGTCTCAACAACTAAATCTTTCTCGAACCTGGCAAATGACCATTTAGGATGTACAGATTCAAATGTGATCACGCCGCCATCCAGGTTTTTATCTTCAAAGAATTTTATGGCAGCCTGGAGTTCTATATCAATTATCTGGTCTCCATTTGTAATTAACAAGGGACTCTTCAGGTCCAACGCATCAATTGCCATTAAGCAACTGCATACAGCTCCTTTTGTTTGCTCTTTAAGCCTGATAACAGAAGCGCTATTATCGGAAAGGATCGCAATTGTTTGGTCAAGGTGAAACCGGATACAATCTTCTTCTCTTATTATGAAAATGTATTTTAACTCTTTTTTTTCAATGGTCTGCAGATTCTCAAAAACCCTTTGAATCATGGGTTTTCCATTAATTTCAATGAGCGGTTTTGGAAACTGGTATTCTGCGTGATCAGAAA
Source organism: Chitinophagaceae bacterium (assembly GCA_036374555.1). Taxonomy (GTDB): domain Bacteria; phylum Bacteroidota; class Bacteroidia; order Chitinophagales; family Chitinophagaceae; genus VBAS01. The sequence goes on along the minus strand of DASUTO010000048.1, from coordinate 1,605 downwards.
AAAAAGCATTTCCCCCGGCAAGTGGTATTAATATTTGAAACATAGAATTTATTGTTCTATCTCTTTAATTCGATGGGTTATAGATTGATAATGCACGTCGTTTACATTATAGACACGCAATAAGAAAGCGCCGGACGCCATCGCCGATTTAATTCCATTTTCATTGTCTTCCACAACCAGGCATTCGTCCTTTGACAGCCCCAGTTTTGCGATTGCCGTATTATAAATCTCGGGATCGGGCTTACTTTTTTTGACATCCTGGTTAGATAGATAAAAATCAAAGTAATCAATGATCCCTGCTTTGGTGAGCATTATAGTAATGGTATCCTTAATTGAATTTGAACAAACAACCAGTTTGTATCCTTCGTCCTTTAATCTTGACAACGCATACTGGTGATGAAATACAGGACGGCATTTCATGATCACCTCCTCTATTGTAAACTGCTGTTTAAGCTCGTTGATAAATGAATGAAGACCCCCCGGCAGTCCTTTTTCAAGAGATAGCATTTTCAATTTTTCTTTAGTCGGCAATCCATCATACGTTACAAGATGATCAAACCGGCTAATGGCCATACCAAACATGGATAATGCCTTATTCAAGGCCTCATAATGCCAATCACGGGCATCAATTAACACACCATCCATGTCAAAAATTATTGCCTTTATTTTCTTACTCATTAAAAAATGTTTTAGCCACATCCGGATGATCGGTACAAAGCATAATATTTTCCAGCCCAAATTTATAGGTTATATGCTTATAATGCTCCCATTCTTCTCTATAATTTCTTTTATGTAATTCAGGAGACACAATACATACTTTTTTCTTCTCAGCAAGATGTTGTTGTATAATCCTTTCGTCGATCCAGTGATGTTGAAACTCATCCAGCCAGATGCCACTTGCTTCCTTGTATAAATAAGGCTCCTTCTCATATTCACTTTGTCTCGAAAAAATCTTCAATCCTTCCTTTACATAGCCAAGCGCATCCGGTAAGGACATATCAAAAAAGAAGTAATTGTCAATTTTATTATTTTGTACTAACGCAGCCATTGCTTTGAATAATCCATCAGCTTTTACATTCAACGCAAGTGGAAATTGGGCGCTATAAGAATTGTATAGTTTTAAAAACTCTTCAATTGCCATTTCAGTGCCCTTTGCCATATCATGAGAAATGAAAATCCGGCCCGCTGAATCTCTTATATCAGTTTCTACTCCGAACTCATTCTCAAAAGACCGGTCAAAAGCAGCCTTGCTATTCTTCTCCTCCGGTTGGATCCAAAAACCACGATGTGCTAAAATTATCATCTATAACATTTTACGGATCTATTTCTTACTGAAATTATCAAGTTCTTCTTTAAGTAATAAATCAATGATATTCTCAATTGATAGATCGTATTGCCAACCCAATTCTTTCTTCGCTTTTTCAGGACTGCCATAAATGTCCCCGATCTCGGCCGGCCTGTATAATTCTTCAGAAGTCTTAATCCTATTTTTATCAATATTCAAATTCTCAAAAACAGTATTCACAATTTGTCTTAGAGAAACTGATTTCCCGGAACATATAAGATAATTTTCAGGTTTTTCTTTTTGCATCATCAGGTACATTG
>DASUTO010000047.1:0-5580 GCA_036374555.1 Chitinophagaceae bacterium | reverse complement strand
GAAATAATTCATCTACCCAATTACTTGCTGTACCTGAAGGCAGTGCAGTGTTGCCATTGTTTCTTTTGATAATACTTGTTTTCATAAAAACCTCCTTGTTTTTTTATTACCGGTTTTCAAACTCGATGCCATTGCAATGGGAGTGAAATTTTGGCAATCTTTCTTGAAATTTTTTCAGCAAGACTGAATTTTTTTCATTGCCTTATCGTTTTTGTTTAGGTTATTGACTCTTCCCCGTTATTGAGCATTGTTAACTTCAAGTATAGTAAATGTTTTTCTTCCGGATGGCACCTGCCATTTTACATTTTCCCCCTGCCGGAATCCTATGAGTGCTGTTCCAATTGGAGACATAATGGATATTTTCCTTTCTTTAATATTTGCTTTATCCGGCAACACGATCATCAGTTCCATTACATGATCTCTATCTTCCGGCTTAATACGGACTGTAGAATTAAGCCTGACCACGTCGGCAGGAAACTCCTCTTTGCTTACCAATTTTGCTTTTTTTAATTCAGCGAACAGGTCTTCTGTATTCTGCCGGTCAAAAGTAGTTTTTCTAGTCCTGTTGTTCAGGTAGGTTTTCAATAGGTTATAGTCATCCTTCAATAGTACAAGCTGGTTATTTAATTTTTTCATGTTATTTTATTTAATAGTTACTTATGGTTATTATCAGGCAGCATGTTGTTATGCGTTAATTGGGTTTAAGTCTTTTTGCGGATAAATCATTTTTGAAAGTATCATTTGCCAGATCCGGGCATTTCTTTCCAATTTTTCCAAATTTTGAATACCATGTTTGTGAGATTCATAAAAAGGCAGGCCGATCTTTTTATCCTGATCTTTATATTCGAATTGCAAAAGAATTGTTTCCAAAAACTCATTAAACTTTTTTTTATTTAACTCACCGGGTTTTATGTTACTGTAGGTCTTGCTGATAGATATTTCTTTTACTTCGTTGAGTTCGATCGTGTATGAGCTTTCAAGATCATCAGCGATTTTTGCTACCAATAATTTTTTCTTGATCCCATCCAACGCAATTACTTTGTCGATAAGCAGAACATGACTTGAAAAAGACAAGTTGAGCCTGGAACCCAGTTCGCTTAATTTCAAAAACACCTTTTTTACAGACATCATATTTTTGTACAGCATATCAATAAATTTTTAGAACGTAAATAATAAGAATGATCCAGCTTTAAGGAAATGACCTGTGAGTATATAACTGCCTGGGGCTAATTAAAAAGTGTAAGACAAGACTATCTCAATCAGCATCAGAGATTCTAAATAAAAAATGTTCACGGCTAAGAAAGATTTAGAAATAGTCTCCCCGGAAGTATTCAGGCCAAAGAAGTTGCGTTGAATACTTTAAAATTAGAAAAGTAATATAGTGCGGAACAGAAAGGATGGAATTCAGTAAATGAACAGGTATAAGCATCTGTTGTATCAATAATAAGATACTTCTTTTTAGCTTTTTTAATTTTATTGATGCAATTACCTGCCATATCACAAATATACTGATTTACTCACGATGAATAGCTAAGGAAAACCTAATGATAGATATATTTTGCGACGTTCACTCATCAAATTAAACATTAGGAGTAGCGATAAAGAGTAATGAAAAGTATCACATCTATGATGCATATGTTGTTGGCATTATACAAATGCAGGCTATGGTGTAGGAACTGGTTTTGAATCTGTAAAATAGCTTTGTCCTGATAGTAAAGTGTTGGAAGGTTTTGAAATTAAAGGTGGAATAGAAAGAGATGGCGTATATTTTGTGATAAAAGATGAAAAGGCAAAAGAAGCAGAAACCAACGTGAAGAGCTGGTTACAAAAAATAAAAGTCGTCAAAGAATAAGCAGCCGGGTGTTTGATTTTCGTAAGTTTTAGTTTGGTAATGCTAAATACAATTGAATTAATGTGTCTAACTTTAAGTTGCGCTTCAAAAATTGTAATAGAAATTACCACCAATACCGTTCCCTTCTTCGAATCAAATTAGTAAACATTAAAGTTTTACAAAAATGGAAGACATCAAAACTAATTTTAGCAGACGTACATTTCTGAAATCATCAGCACTTGCAGGCGGTGGATTGATGTTAAGTTTTAGTGCTTTAGCCAAGTTAGGAATTGAAGATAAAGTGGATCTTCCTGATCAATGGTATGAACTAACCGGCTATATAAAGATCACACCTGATAACATTATAAAGATATATAACCCAAATCCTGAATTCGGACAAAATGTGATGACCTCGCTTCCGATGATCGTTGCCGAAGAACTGGATGCAGATTGGAAGAAAGTAATAGTAGAAATGGGGCCCCATGACAACGTAAAATTAGGGCCACAATTTGCCGGTGGAAGTAATTCAGTAAGGATGTATTGGAAACCACTTCGCGAAGCAGGAGCAGCAGCACGTAATATGCTGATGGAAGCGGCAGCACAAACCTGGAGTGTAGCAGTTGAAGAACTGACAACTAAATCAGGAATGATCTATCATGAAAAAACTGGTAGATCAGGAACCTATGGCAGTTTTGCTTCAAGAGCTTCAGGCATTCCAATACCTAAAGGACCTAAATTAAAAGATGTAAAGAATTTTAAAGTAGTTCGCAACTCACAGAAAAATGTAGAGGGTATAAAGGTCGTAACAGGTAAACCTCTGTTTGGAATGGATTATAAAGTGGAAGGAATGCTGATCGCTATGATCGAACATCCGCCTGCTTTCGGCATGAAACTGAAATCTTTTGATGCAGCTGAAACTTTGAAAATGCCAGGCATCAAAGATGTTTTTAGTTTGAAATTATATGAGGACAGCTATGAACAAGCTGGTTTCGATACAAGGACCTTCAATGATCTGCTGGTAGTGGTTGGAAGATCTACATGGGAAGTAATTAATGCAAGAAGAAAATTACGGGTTCAGTGGGAGCCGATAACAGAAACAAAAGAAACCATTAACGGCTTTAGCGGTAAACAAGTAGTTACTATACCCGCTGGCCTGGAGAGTACGGAATCTCAATATCAAAAAATGGAACAACGGGCAAAGGAACCGGCTAAAGTTTTAAGAAAAGACGGAGACCCCGAGACTGCATTCAAAAATGCAGCACAGGTTATAGAAAGAACATATACTGCACCATTTCTTGCGCACAATTGTATGGAGCCTGTGAATTTCTTTGCTCATGTTACCGATGATAAAGCAGTGGTAGCCGGACCTCACCAGGCACCTGGCTGGATAGAACCTACATTATCAAAAATTTTGAATCTGCCACCTGATAAGATCGAAATTCAAATAACACGTATGGGTGGAGGTTTTGGCCAAAGAGCATACGGACACTGTGCTACTGAAGCTGCTCTTATCTCTAAAAAAATAAAGGCTCCGGTAAAACTTATTTACACCCGTGAGGATGATATGACCTATGGTATTCATCGTCCGATGTACACAGCTACTTATCGTGCGGCATTAGATGCAAATAAAAATCTGGTCGCATTTCATGTAAAGGGTGGCGGTATTCCTGAACATCCTATTCATGCGAACAGGTTCCCGGCTGGTGCAGTTAATAATTACCTGGCGGAAGGCTGGGAACTGCCAACGAATATCACGATCGGCGCATTCAGAGCACCGAGATCAAATTTTAATGCAGCAGCAGAGCAATCATTCTTAGATGAAATAGCAGAAGCAATGGGTAAGGATCCAATTGATCTCAGATTGGAGCTGTTGAAGCGGGCCAAAGAAAATCCTGTTGGTAAAAACAATGATTACAATGCCGACCGGTATGCCGGAGTATTAACGCTGCTTAAAGAAAAATCAGGATGGAACAGACCTGAAAATAAAAAATACAGTCGTGGAGTGGCGGCTTATTTCTGTCATAATTCTTATGCGGCACATGTAGTGGATATGGTAAAAAGAGATGGACAACCTTATGTGGAAAGAGTGTTCAGTGCAATTGATTGTGGCATTGTAATAAATCCGGATGCGGCAACCAATATGGTGCAGGGTGCAGTTGTCGATGGGATCGGCAATGCATTTTATGGAGGATTAATCCATAAAGATGGTGCCCCGGTACAAAACAACTTCAACCGTTACAGGATGATCAGAATTAATGAGGCACCAAAGAAGATCGACGTTCATTTTGTCCAGAATGATCTTGATCCTACGGGTTTAGGTGAACCACCTTTTCCACCGGTATTTGGCGCAGTAGCAAATGCATTGTATAAAAACACCGGCAACCGGTTTTATGAACAGCCGTATATTTTACAATTGAACAAAACCAGCAGGGCATAATTAAAAAAATAACTATCCCACTCTAACAACCACGGAATGGAACCACATAGAAACATAGCACACAATAGAAGATACCACATAGATTTCTATGCGAAACCCTATGTTCCTATGATCCTATGTGGTTCAAATTCATTGTCCGGGAAGTCAGCTAAAAATATTCATCATCATTTATATTTCAACTATGATCACCTTAAATATTAATAAGAAAAACTACAACGTAGATGTGGATCCCGAAACACCATTGCTATGGGTGCTTAGAGACGTTATTAATCTTGTGGGAACAAAATACGGCTGCGGTGTTGCGCAGTGTGGCGCCTGTGTGGTTCATTTGAATGGTGAAGCAGTCCGTTCATGTGTTACAAAAGTAAGCAGGGCGGCAGGACAAAAAGTTGTAACCATAGAAGGGCTGTCGGAAAAAAATGATCATCCACTACAAAAAGCCTGGATAGAATTAGATGTTCCTCAATGCGGGTATTGTCAATCGGGCCAGATCATGTCGGCCGCAGTTTTGTTGAGGGAAAACAAAAATCCAACTGATAAGGATATTGATGCTGCGATGGCAGGTAATCTTTGCCGTTGTGGTACTTACCTGAGAATCCGGGACGCTATAAAATTAGCAGCAGATAAACAACGCAAAGGAATATAAGATCATAGATAGAAATTTTGAAACGTAAAACCATTCACATGAAACTTCATTCCAAATCTGGAAAAACATATTTCCTGCCCATCAAAACAATTGCTGTTTTGTCCATTTTTCTATCAGTGGTTGTATTAATGAGTTTTAGTTTTAAAAACGAATCCACTACCATCAATGCAAAGAATGAAATAATTAATAAGGATAGTGTTGAATCGGTGAAAGCGTTTATGGATGTATATAGAGTGTTGATGAGTCCCCGTTGCATGAATTGTCATCCTGCAGGTGATGTGCCGTTACAGGGCGACGATAGTCATATACATACCATGTTACCACAAAGAGGTAAGGATGGCAAGGGTATTTATGCAATGAAATGTTCGAATTGTCACCAGCCAACAAATCTCGAAGGTTTAAATAAACCCCCGGGACATCCTGAGTGGCATTTGCCCCCGGCAAATATGAAAATGGTTTTTGAAGGAAGAACGCCGAATCAATTAGCCAGGCAATTAATAAATCCAAAAACAAACGGTAATAAAACCTTACAACAATTAATTGAACATGCTGATGATGGTTTGGTCAAAGCAGGATGGGATATGGGTGAAGGACGTACAGTTCCTCCATTGAGTCATGAAGAATTTAAGAAGGCGTGGACCACATGGATTAAGACAGGGGCCTATG
>DASUTO010000046.1:0-9566 GCA_036374555.1 Chitinophagaceae bacterium | reverse complement strand
CTCCTTTTAACCCTGTGGCTCCCTGTGAAGTTTTAATAGAATAGATCGGCTGAAAAGAGGAAAGAACAAATGCAGGATAAAAAGCGGCAAGCAATGTTCCTAATAAAAAAATAACGATCACGAAAAACCAAAATCTCCAGTCAGCAACCACCAGACTGTCCAGGTCTTTTTCTACAAGAGTGGAGAAAGCAGGAAGTGTTAACCTGAAAACGAGAATGCCGATTATGATCGCAATTATATTCAGAAAGAAAGATTCGGATAAAAATTGACGTACAAGCTGAAACTTACCCGCGCCTACAACTTTTCTTATTCCAACCTCTTTTGAACGATCAAGCGAATGTGCGGTTGAAAGATTTACATAATTGATCCACGCAATAAAGAGTATGAATAATGCAGCAATGCCGAGATATTTCAGATAAGAGAAATTTCCGTTCCCTGCCATTTCATAATCATACTTTGAACGCAGATGAATATCTTTTAATGGTTGCAGGTAAAAAAAGTTCTCGTAATCCCGTTGCTTCATATCGGTCCCCATATATCGCTCAGCAAATGCAGGAAACTTTGCTTCCAGGGCTTTTGCATCAGTGCCCGGCTTTAATAATACATACGTATAAAAGTCAGACCATCCCCAGCTTGTGTTTGCAGCTCCCTGTGTTAGCTGTATATATTTATCGTAGTTAAGAATAATATTGAAACGGATATGTGAATTGGCAGGCAAGTCTTCTAAAATTGCTTTTACAATATAATCTTCGTTACGATAATGAAGTGGTTTGCCGATCGGGTCTTCATTGCCAAAATATTTCTTTGCTGTTTCTTCTGTGATCACAGCATCGTTCAATTCTTTAAATGCCGTTGCAGCATTTCCTTTTACGAAACGAAATGAAAAAATATTGAACAATGATCCATCCGCATAATAAAGAGTTCCGGGCTCGATGATCTTTTGGTCTTTATAGGTCACTATCCCCCCTTGCCTGCGAAAACGAGCTGCTTCTTCTATTTCGGGGAAATCTTTTTTTAATGCCGGTGCAACTGCAGGATAAGTAAATGCAAAAGTTTGTTCTTTCCCCCCTTTTTCCTTTGCCATCATCGGCACACGATATATCCTTTCTTTTTTTACATGAGCGTCATCATAACTATATTCAAACCGTAAATAATTTATTATTAATAAAAATGCCGCAACTCCAACCGATAAACCAAAAATATTTATCGCTGAAAAGGTTTTATTTTTCCAAAGGCTTCTCCAGGCGGTTTTGAAATAATTTTTTATCATACCTGTAATTTTATAATATTCACGTTCTTGCAATACATCATTTCTTAGGCTTATTGAATTCAATATTGGTCAGATAGTCCCTGAAAATTTTATAGCTATTATCTTTTTGCTTTTTCCATATCAATACGAAGTTGGTAACTGACTTTGTTTCTTTCCCATTCACCAGGTATGTCAGATCAGAATTTCCTAATTGATAGATATAATCCCCCGTTCCGCCTATCTCTATTACAGTTAGTTTCCATCCACGACCCTTGTCTTTAAGTGAAAGCCAGTAATTATCAAGATTCTTTCTTCCCGTTACCAGGTAATTGGAGGCGACTATTTCCGCATCATCACTATAGAAAGCTGCTGTTGCTGCCATATCATTTGCATTGAAAACTCTTTCCATCTCCTTATTCAGTTTCTCGATAGCGGCCCTTTCTTTGTTCCTTTCGGCATCATCAGTTTGCGAAAAAACGCTTGTGAGAAAACATTGTATGGCTAACAGTACTATTATTTTTTTCATCGCATCTGTTTTTAATTGTTTCCAAATAGTGTTAAACTTTCACTCTATAAATTATCACTCCGTTCGTAGTGACTTCACCGGATTCGTCAATGCGGCCCTGATCGTACGTATACTTAATAATACAAGAGCGATCATCAGCATGCTAATACCGCAGGCTGCAAACACCCACCAGCTAATATTTGTGCGATAGGCAAAATCCTGCAGCCAGTTGCTCATTGCCAGCCATGCCAGCGGTGTGGCAATGATAAATGCGATCATTACAAGTGACAACAGGTCTTTTGATAATAAAGAAACGATCTGGACAACCGAAGCACCAAGAACCTTCCTGACACCAATCTCCTTTGTCCTTGTATTGGTCGTGTATATGACCAATCCTAATAAACCCAGACAGCTGATAAAAATGCAAAGACCAGCTGCCCATTTTAATAATCTTGAAACATCCTGTTCTTTTTTATAGAATGCCGCGATCGTTTCATCAAAAAATTTATAATTAAAATCAGGATCTTCGGGATATAATTTCTGGAACTCTTTTTCAATTTTTTCCAAACCGTGTTTCCATAATCCCGGTGAGCCTGCCTGTGATTTTAAAGCCAGATGAATATTGTAACTGTTTTTACGTGCACTTGCATAAGCAACAGGCTTTATTGGGTCATGTGTTGATTTTGTATGAAAATCTTTTAATACTCCAACAATAGGGATCAGTTTATTATTCTTTTTTACCGACTTTCCGATCGCATCTTCCGGGTTGAGAAATCCAAACGACTTTGTAAATGATTCATTCACCAAATATTCTTTCAATGTGTCGCTTTGCACCGGAAACCTTCCGCCAAGAAGTTTCAGTTTATAAATGTCGAAATACTCCGGATCGGCATTCATCACCTCAGTCATTAGCTCGATCTCCTTTTTTCCATTGTCAACTTTCATGGTGGTAGATGATGAACCCTGGTGAGCTGGTGAGTGGCTTGCTAAACTTACTTTTTCAACCTCGGGCATCTCTTTTATCTTTTCAAGTAATGCAAACCGCCTGTTATCTGGTTTGTCTGAAAAAAAATTCCAAACTGTAGGAAAATAAACAATCGCATCTTTTTTATATCCAAGTTCCTTGTTCAACGAAAAATTAATCTGTTTACTTACAACCAACGTGGCAATAACAAGAAATTGCGCAATAACAAATTGGGTAATTGTGAGCGATTTTCGGAGCCAGGCTTTCCTGGTTTTTACAGTGCCTGCGTGTAATTGATTCTTTAATACTGTAACCGGTTTAAATTTTGTAAGTATCAATGCCGGATAAAAACCAGAAAATGCGGTCATTACCAAAACAAGCAGTAAAAGAAATATCCAAACGTGTGTTTGATTGATCGAACTGAAATTTATTTCAGGGGGTATGAAATCGCTGAATATTTTTAACAACCATGGCAGAATAGCAATTGAAAGTATCGTAGCGAGTAGAGTAAGGATAAAAGTTTCACTTAGAAACTGAAATATCAATTCACGTTTCCCGCTGCCTAAGGTTTTTCTTATGCCCACTTCCTTTGCCCGCTGTGCTGATTGGGCTGTTGTAAGATTGATGAAATTGATACAACCTAACAATAAAAGAAACAAAGCAACAGCTAGTAAACCGTATAAGGTTGGTTTATGCGCCTGCCTTGAATTATCAAACGAACCATATGTAGCATCAAAATGAATGGTATTCAAGGATTGCAAATGATGTTTTGTATCATCCTTCTCCTGCGCTTTCTTATCCCTGTACTTTTCTCTTAGCGCTAAAAACTGTGGATTAAGTTGTTCGGGCTTGGTGTCTTTTTTTAATTTTAAGAATAATTGAGAGGCGGACGTTATACTTCCCCAATCATTTCCTCCAACCTGTTCTATTAATCCAGTGGCCTCGGCTGTAGCCAATGAAATAAACTCTTTAAATCTGAAATCCGTTGCTTTATTTGTTGGCTCTTTTACAAGACCCGCAACAGTTGTCCTAACACTATCGTCATAAGTAATTTGTTTCCCTATTATATCGTGAACGGGGAGATTTCCAAAATAAGTTTGGGCCCTTTCTTCGGTGATCACAACCTGGTAGGGATCTTTTAATGCAGTCTGTTCAGATCCTGCCAACCACTCATATTCAAATAATGTAAAATAAAATTCATCTGCATAAATTACAGATGTCTGTTTTCTGAATTCCGCCGGTGATTGACTACCGGCAACAGGTATTGAAACTTTTGTATCGTAAGTAGTGAGAAAATGAGTAGCAGTTTCGATTCCAGTTAAGTCTGAACGCATGGCTTTTGCCATGGGTATGGGCACACCAGAATTTCTAAACACGGATTCACCGGGGAAAGTCATATCAGTTACTACACGATATATCCTGTCATTATCTTTTCTGAATTTTTCAAAACTAAATTCAAATTGCACGAGCAGGTAAATAACTAATGCAGCGCTTATGCCAATTGCCAAACCGGAAACATTGATCAATGAAAAGATCTTCTGTTTCCAGAAATTCCGAATGGCGATCATGAAATAGTTTTTGAGCATACAAATTATTTATTCCGTTCTTAATGATTTAACCGGGTTAGCAATGGCTGCTTTGATCGCTTCAAAGCTCACTGTGATCAACGCAACCATCAACACCAATGATCCCGCCGCAACAAACATCCACCATGAGATATTTGTCCGATATGCAAAATCTTCCAGCCATCTATTCATTATATACCAGGCTACCGGCATTGCTACAATACATGCTAACAATACTAATTTTAAAAACCCACCTGATAACATTGCTGCAATTCCATTTACTGAAGCGCCCAGTACTTTTCTTATACCGATCTCTTTTATTTTCTGTGATGTCGTATAGGAGATCAATCCATACAATCCCAGGCAAGCGATCACCAGGGATATTATAGAGAAGTATAGAAATACTGATGAAAATTTTTCCTCCGCACGGTATTGCTCTTCAAAAACTTCTTCTGAAAAACTATAATCCAGCAAAACAGCAGGAAAATTTTTCTTCCATGTCTTTTCCAGCCACGCTTTAGTTTGCGGAAGATTTGAAACATCTGCTTTCAATGTGATCCTTGAAAATCTATCTCCTGAAGGATAAATGGCTAAAGGGCTTATTAATTGTTGTAATGTATTAAAATGAAAATCCTTTACCACCCCTATAACTTTCCCTTGTTGTCCCCCCATCCTAAATGGTTTCCCTATTGCTGTCCCTGCATCTTTCCAGCCAAATGTCTGTACAGCATTCTCATTGAGGATAACAGGCCTGATCGAATCAGTTGCGGCATGAATTCCAAAATTCTCTCCTGCTAATAATTTTATTCCATGCACATTTAAATAATCCGCATCCACCCGTAGTCTTGAAGTGTTTACCTGCAAAGGATTGCTATTCATATCAACTGTTTCAGAACCTCCGGAGCCAAGGCTACCTAATAGCGAGTTAGAGATCGCGGCTCCTGAAACAAGTGGATTCGATAAAATGTCATTTTTAAACCCGTTATAACCATTGATTACATCTGTATTTCCATGCACACGTAAAAAAAGCAAACCATCTTTATCATATCCAAGATCTTTATGCTTTATATACGACATCTGCGTGTATATAATTATAATGCCGGTAACCAGTACAAGTGTGATCACAAACTGTGTTACAACAAGGGACTTACGTAACAATATTCCTTTGCTACTTGACTTAAAAGCTCCTTTTAGAATTCCTATCGGTTTGAATCTTGCCAGGATAATGGCCGGGTAAATCCCTGAAAGAAGTCCTAAGAAAATAGTGACTGCAAGCAGAAAAACCAACAACATCGGGAACGAGAGCAACGAAAGCTCTTTTCCTGTAAGCTTATAAAAAAATGGCTGTAAAAAAGCTGAAAGAGCCATGGAAAAAATAAAAGCAAGGATCGCGGTAAACACAGATTCGAACAAATATTGTAACAGCAATTGTCTCTTACCAGCCCCAACAACTTTTTTAACACCTACTTCTTTTGCCCTGCCAACAGATCTTGCGGTTGCAAGATTGGTATAGTTTATACCTGCCAGCAGCAAAATGAAAATCGCTATTGTCGAAAAGATATATACCTGCTTTGCATTTCCTGCAGGAGCTAATTCATATTGGAGATTCGAACGAAGATGAATATCACTCAGGGGTTGTAATTTATAAAAATAGATCGAACGCCATATTTCAAAACGATCCCCAATGTATTTTGCATAGAACTGTGATATCTTATTTGAGAATGCTTTTTGATCTACCCCTTTTCTTAATAATAAATAGGTGTAATAACTCGCATCACCCCATCCATCCACAGTCAGCACATCGGGATTGGCAACTTCAACTGTCTTAAAAGACGCAAGCATATTAAAAGTGAAATGGGCATTCTTTGGAGGATCGGGCATAAGTCCTGTTACTGTATAATGAGCTCCCCTGCCCGTACTATCGTTCATGTAAATACGCAGCGTCTGTCCAATTGGGTCCCTGTCACCAAAATATTTCTTGGCAGTTGATTGAGTAAGTACAATTGTATATGGCTCTTTTAAAACGGAAGCAACATCTCCATTAGTTAGTTTATAACTGAATATGTCGAAGATCGAAGGATCAGTAACTAAAATGCCGGGCTCCAGTATCTGCTGACCATCATGCTCAATTATTTCCTCACGCATATCGAACCGCACTGTGTTTTCCACCTCTGCATAATCATTTTTCAATGCTTTTGCCATTGGAGCACTTGACACAGCCGATTCAGAGATCCCAGCTTCTCTCTTTTCGATCCCGGTCAAGCGAACTATCCGATCATAATTTTTATTGAACTTATCATAACTCAATTCATCATTTACCCAAAGAGCAATAAGGGAAAAACATGTTAGCCCAACTGACAAACCTATTATGTTCAGCAACGAGTAAGTCTTGTTTTTTACCATACTCCGCCAGGTTTGTTTTAAAAAATTTCTGATCATAACTAAACTTTTTTATTCTGTTCTCAAAGATTTCACCGGGTTGGCCAACGCAGCTTTTATTGCTCTGAAACTTATTGTGATCAGCGCAATCAGCAATGCAGTGACCCCAGCCACAGCAAACACCCACCATCCAATATTTACCCGGTAGGCAAAATCCTGTAACCATTCGTGCATAAAATACCAAGCAAACGGAGATGCAATAATTGCAGCGATCAATACCAGTTTCAAAAACTCAGTTGAAAGCAAGCCAACGATACCCGAAATACTTGCGCCTAGAACTTTGCGAATGCCTATTTCCTTTACTTTTCTTTCAACCACAAAAATTGATAAGCCAAATAACCCAAGGCAGGCGATCAATAAGGAAAGTGTAGCAAAGCCATAAAAGATCCCCTGCATTTTCTGTTCATTACCATATTGCCTTTCGATGCTTTCATCCACAAATGCAAATTCCAAAGGAATATCAGGAACAGATGCCTTCCATATTTTTTGCAGATGATTGATCGCCTCATCGGTGTGTCTTGCGTCTATTTTTAATGAAAGTCTGTTACCACCGCGGGCATATTCAATCAATAACGCTTCTACAGGTTTATGTAAACTTTCAAAATTGAAATCTTTAATAACACCAATTACAGTTCTTGCGTCATCACCTTTGCCAAATCTTTTTCCGATCGCATTTTCTGGCTTTTGCCATCCAAATGTTCTCACTGCTGCTTCGTTTACAAGGACTGCTTTTGTAGTATCAGTAGGAAAATTCTTTGAAAAAAACCTGCCGGCTGCAAGCTTCATGCTATATGTGTCGAAAAATGTCGTATCTACTCCTATATTATAAAGACTGCTTGATATTTCTTCACCTTTTAAATTTTCAGTAACCGTCCAGCCATTTCCTAATCCTCCTACCACATTCTGGCTGTGTTTGCTCACATTCAATATATACGGGCTTTGTAATAATTGATTACGCAGCGAAACGTATTGATCTCTTACACTTTGCTCACCAAAAAATCTTACTTCGATCACAGCATTTCCCTGAAAACCCAGCGATCTGCTTTTTATGAAATTCATTTGCCTGCTGATAACAAGAATAGAGGCTACCAAAGCGATGGTGATGGTGAATTGGAAAACAACAAGTCCTTTGCGAATAAGATTTCCACTTGTGCTTTGTATAAAGCTTCCTTTTAATGAAACCGCAGGGTTAAAAGCAGATAATACAGCGGCCGGGTATATACCTGCAATAACAGATATTAATATGATAAACCCCGTAATAATTAACACATTCAATAGGGTAAACGAAAAATCATAAGGTTGACCGATCCATGTGGAAAATGCCGGCAATATTAATTTCAACAGCACTACACCAATGAGCACCGCTATTGAACAAATCAAAAACGTTTCTAAAAAGAATTGTCTCACTAATTGAAACTTTGAAGCTCCAACGACTTTTCTTACAGAAGTTTCTCTTGCTCTTTTTATGGCACCAGCGGTCGTAAGGTTAATATAATTGATACATGCAAGTAGTAAAATAATGATCCCGACTATTGAAAATACTTTTACCCTTGCAAGGCTTCCATTATTTGCTGAGTCATACCTCAATTTCGATTTTAGATGAATATCACGGAGAGGTTGGAGCTGGTAGGTATAAGACATCTTATTTTGTTTCCATTCCTTTTCCGAAAATTTTTTGGCAACAACATTCAATTGTTTTTCTGCTTCCTTCCATTTTCCGGGATCGTTTAACTGCACATATACATAAGGCCACCCTCCTACCCATAAACTGTCGGGATCGAAATTGTATTTCTTTACCATTTGACTTTTCATACGGGTATAAGGAAGCAACAGGTCAAATTGTATCTGGGAATTGGGAGGTACGTTGGCGGCGACACCCGTGATCGTCATTGGAAATTCCCCATCGATCTCAACCGTTTTCCCAATTGCCGCATTTACAGACCCAAAATACTTTATGGCAAGTTTTTCAGTAACTACCATTCTGTCCAGGGATTGCAAAACCTGTTCAGCATCGCCTTTCAAAAGTTTAAAACCAAAGAATTTGAAAAAATTACTATCAACAGTTACTGCATTTGATTCAATGAATAAGTTCTCCCCGCTTTTAACTTTATAAGATTCTTCAAAAACCCTGCAGGTTGCCCGTACTGCAGGAAGCTCTTCGGCTAAATGTGCACCAAAAGCAACGCCTGTTCCGGCCTGTGAAAAAGATTCGCTTTCGCTTTTGAAAGTATTTGAGATACGAAAAATTCTGTCACCATCAGGATGGAAATTATCAAAACTTAATTCTCTTTGTAACCACACACCAATCACAAGGCACACAACAATACCAATAGCCAGGCCTGAAATATTCAGGATAGAAGTAGCCTTATTCTTCACAAGATTTCTATAAGCAACAAGAAAAAAATTCCTGATCATAATTATAGTTTTATTCTGTTCTCAAACTTTTTATCCCGAAATAATCGGTATTTCGTCACCACTCACTCCGTTCGTAATGACTTCACCGGGTTAGCGATAGCCGCTTTGATTGCCTGGAAACTTACAGTTATCAATGCTATCAAGATCGCAGCCGCACCGCCGATAAGAAATGCCGTCCATCCAATATTTATTCTGAATGCAAAATCCTGTAGCCATTTATTGATCCCCCAGTATGCAAGTGGAACAGCAATAACAATGGCAATGCAAACCAATTTGATAAAATCCTTTGCAAGCATCGAAACAAGATTTGGCACGGATGCGCCAAGTATTTTCCGTATCCCTATTTCTTTTACACGTTGTTGCGCTGCAAATGTTATTAATCCCCACAAGCCAAGACAGGAGATCAACATTGCTAATACAGAAAATATT
>DASUTO010000045.1:0-6429 GCA_036374555.1 Chitinophagaceae bacterium | reverse complement strand
AGTCTCGCCCCAGGCGAGACGAAAAACCATAAACGTCATGGCTTTACCTCGTGAGCCCCGGCAAAAGATGATCAATATGATGTACCTGGTGCTAACAGCCCTGCTGGCACTGAACGTATCATCTGAGATCCTTAATGCCTTCAAAACGGTTAACAATAGTCTTGAGGCAACTAACACTGTTGTTAATGCCTCTACAAAAGAAATAATGACCTCGCTTCAGGCAAAATTAGCTGATCAGGGTACAAAAGAAAGAGCACAAATATGGTACCCTCATGCTCAAAAAACGCAACAGCTTAGTAACGATCTTTACAATTATATCCAAAAATTTAAAGATCAAATACTAAACGAAGCAGGTGCTGATTATGCAAAAGGTGATTCAAGTTATAAAGACGATAATCTGGATATTGCAACCCGCATCATGGTGGAGCATGGTGGAGGCAAGGAGCTTTATAAAAGATTAGAGCAATATAAAAAGGAAATCCTTGCAATTGATGCAAAAGATGGCGGACAGATAGCAGCGAAGTTTGGAAATTCACTTCCAATAAATCTTGGAAAACCAAAAACCCAAAATAAGGGAAACAAGACATGGGAAGATGCTTATTTCAGAATGGTGCCTACGGTGGCAGCCCTTACCATTTTAAGTAAGTTTCAAAACGATGTAAAGACTACAGAAAATAAAGTTGTTAGTTTTTGTCATGAAAAAGTTGGAGCAGTAGAAGTTATTCAGGATGCATTTGCTGCTTTAGCCATCGCAAATACAACGAATGCACTTCCGGGCCAGGAGATTGAAATAACAGCAGGCGTAGGAGGATTCAGCACAAAGATTCAACCTGTAATTACTATCGGCGGACAAAAACATAATATAGGTGAGGACGGCGCAGTGCATTACAAGTTCAAGGCAGACAGACTTGGTAGTAACTCAATCCCCGTCGTTATTCAGTACACAGACCAAAATGGAAAAGTTCAGACCAAAACTATACCTGTTGAATATGTGGTTGGTCAATCCAGCGCAGCAGTTCAACTTGATAAAATGAATGTATTATTCATTGGCGTTGATAACCCGGTAACTGTTTCTGGTAGTGGTAGCGTTGACCAGATACAAGCAACTATCTCCGGCGGTGGTGGCCAAATAATCAACAACGGCGGTTCAAAACGCACTGTTCGTGTGACCCAGGAAACAGATGAGTGCATTATTACGGTAAGAACTCCTGATGGAAAAGCGACACCAATCAGGTTCCGTGTTCGTTCAATTCCTGATCCTACTCCAATGATCGGTACATACGAGAGTGGTGATATACCAGCTTCTTATTTTAAAAGCCAGGCTGGTGTCAGAGCTTTTGTTAAGAACTTCTTTTATGAAACACAGTTTAATGTAACAAGTTTCAGGATCACTGGCGACGGAACAGGGTTTGAAGAAGGGATTGACGAAAAAAATAACACTGGAGCTGTTTGGGCTGAAGCAAGAAGTATAATTAATAAAGCTCGCCCGGGATCATACATTTATATTGATAATATTTATGCTGTTGGTCCGGATGGTAGAAGAAGAAAGCTTACACCGCTTATTTATAATTTGAAATAAAAGTGCAATGAAATACAAGATCCTTAAATTTTCAGTTCTTGCTGCTGCTATGATGATCATGGTTAGTGCAGAAGCACAAAGGGGCCGCGCAAGAACGACAAGGAATACTACGAATCAGCCTGCTGATACGACAAGGCCGAACCAACAGAGTGTTCAGCAAAACACGAACCCTGCCGCCATTCAACAATACAATCCTTATGGAAATATTCCCATTAAGATGGCGCCAACGACGGGAGGGTTTAATGATACCACACGTGTATCGTTAAGAAGGGATGCTGCAACAGAAAGAAGCATGTTTAAGGATCGTATTCCCCTGGATTATGAGTTTTTAAGAGCTGATGATGCCTTGTATACTCAACGTGTTTGGAGAGAAATTGATATTCGTGAAAAGATAAATCTTCCTTTCCGTTACCAGGCGCAGGATGACAATGGTGATCAGCGCTTCATTAGCATACTTGTAAATGCCGTAAGAAAGGAATTAAAAAATGGAAATGCTTTAGCTTTTAGTGCAGAAGATGATCGCTTTACTACTTTTCTTGATTCATCATCATTTGAGAAAGCAATTGGTGGCGGTGCTCAATGTGACACATTACCTGTATATAATATCGTTGATCCGACTAAGATTGACAGCTTTGTTGTTTCATGTCCTAAACTAAGTCCTGATGAGATCGTTAAATTCAGGATAAAAGAAGAATGGATATTTGACCGGGAGGCAAGCCGTATGTTTGTCCGCATACTTGGTATCGCTCCTTGTAAGACACAACTCGCTTCTGATGGAAAAACAGAAAGAGGTGTATCGCCTTTGTTCTGGGTTTATTATCCGGACCTAAGAGCAACACTTGCCCGTTATGAGGTTTATAATCCAAAGAACATGGGTATGAGCCGTATGACATGGGAAGAATTGTTGGAAGCAAGAATGTTCAGCAGTTATATAATTAAGTCTACTCTTGATAATCCGATGAACAAAATGCTTAGAAACATGATCAATGATCCAATTCTTCGCTTACTTGAAGGGGATAACATCAAAGATAAGATCTTTAATTACGAACAAAATCTTTGGCAGTATTAAGCATCTATCTTAGTAAAAATACTATAAACAGTCTCGCTAAAAGCGGGACTGTTTTTTTTTGTTTCAACTCTTAATTTTTAGAATAGTAATTAGTTAAAAAATACCCTAGTACGGGTATAGGAAATGTCAATAAATGTTGTACTTTTATTTCGGTTTTTCATAGGATATTGGATTTTAAAAACGGGGCTGGATTTCTATCCGGGCCCCATTTTTTTTAGTTCATTTAGTAATATCGCTGCGTTCGTTTTTCCAATAATTCTTGATATTTCACTTACATCTTTCTCCTTAATATTTTTTACTGATTTAAATTCCTTCAATAGCTTATTGGCTGTTTCTTTGCCAATGCCTTTTACATCTTCTAATTCGTTTTTAAAAACACCTTTCGCTCTTCGTTTGCGATGATGCGTGATCCCGAATCGATGTACTTCATCACGAATGCTACGAATAAATTTCAAGCTTTCGCTATCGTAGGGAAGTTTTAATGATTCGTGATCACCGGTGAAAAAGATCTCTTCTACATTCTTTGCGAGTCCTGCTAACGTTGTTTTACCTGTTGCTTGTAGTTCATGCAGAGCTTCTGCAGCGGCGCTTAACTGGCCTTTTCCTCCATCGATAATCACAAGATCAGGCCAGGGTAATGCTTCTTCTAAAACTCTTTTATACCTTCTGTAGACCGCTTCTTTCATCGTGGCAAAATCATTTATTCCCTCAACAGTTTTTACATTAAAATGCCTGTAATCTTTTTTACTGGGCACTCCATTTTTGAAACAAACCATTGCTGATACCGGGTAAGCTCCCTGGAAATTAGAATTATCAAAACATTCGATATGAAAAGGGATTTGAGGCAGCCTGAGATCCTGTTGTACTTGTTTTAACAAGCCAAGTTTATCGGTATTCTTCTTATCTAATTTGAGGCGCTGTTTATTTTTCAATTCGTCTATGAAGTATTGGGCGTTTTTTTCTGACAGATCCAGTAATTTCTTTTTATCTCCTCCTTTAGGAACAGTTATCACAACTTCATTTTCCGGGTAGGCAATTGCAAAAGGAAGTATGATTTCTTTTGCCTGGCTATTAAAAGTGCTACGAAGTTGCGCAACTGCAAAAGCAAGAATTTCTTCTTCTGATTCGTCCAGAAAACTTTCCGTCAGGATCGTTTTTGTTTGTACAATAGTTCCATTCTGTACCATCAGATAATTGATATATGCATTTTCCTCATATTTTACAATGGAGAATATATCCATTTCCGATAATCGTGGGTTTGCAACCACTGACCTGGACTGGTAATTTTTAAGAAAATCTATCTTTTTTTTAGTTAGCGCTGCTTTTTCAAATTCCATTTTTTCGGCAAGTCCTTTCATTTCATTTTTAAAATGATTTATGACAGGGTTAAGATTTCCTTTGAGAAGATCTTTTATTTGTTGTATTCCCTGTCGATAATCTTGCTCATTCTGTAAACCTTCACAGGGTCCTTTGCAATTTCCTAAGTGGTATTCAAGACAAACTTTAAATTTCTTTCTCTCGATATTTTTTTGTGTAAGATTTAATGCACAGGTCCTCATAGGGATAGTTTGCCTGATAAATCCTAAAAGCTCTCTTACGCGGTGTACCGATGTATAAGGACCAAGATATTCGGAGCCATCCTCAATGTGTTTACGGGTAAGAAAAATTCTGGGGAATGGCTCATTTTTTATTACTATATAGGGATATGATTTATCATCTTTCAAATTAATGTTAAACCTGGGTTGAAATTTTTTTATCAGGGAATTTTCAAGGAAGAATGCGTCTTGTTCAGAATTTACAATAGTAAATTCGATATGATGTATCCTGTTTACAAGCTCATGGGTTTTATAGCTGGTAAGATTCTTCAGGAAGTAGGAGCTTACACGTTTTCTAAGATCTTTTGCTTTGCCTACATACAACAATTCATTCTCTTTATTGTAATATTTATAGATCCCCGGATTGCGGGGTAAAGTTTGTACAATATCTTGAAACTCGGAATTTGTCATCGATCCTAGTTTAAAACAGGCAGGTTGACAATATCATTGCCAGGCCACTTTTGTAAAATGAGTTTTATCAGGTTGGTTCTCTTTTTCTATAATACTCCCTATTGAAAAGTATTTATCTATTTCCCAAAAAAGCTTTTGTTCGACAGTGCTGTCTTTCGATGGTATATACCTGTCTATAAAAATACTTTGTACTTTACCGCTTGAAATATCAGCCAGCATAATTACAATAATTTGCTTCTGTATTTCCGCATTTTCATTTTTTGCAGTAGCGGTAATGTTAAGAGTTTCCTGTTGAGCATCGATCAACCTTTCTTCTGTATAATTTTCATAATATTTTTTGTCAGCAATTTCCGGCAATGAAAGAAAAGGAGCTGCAAACTTTCTTATCTCTTCCCGCTTCAAATAAACGGTGTCGGTAATATTGCCGGACGTCTCATATTTTGTTATCCCGTAAAGTGATGTATCGAGCCTGTTAATCTGCCCTTTGATAATTGACAAAGCTGAGATAGGCGGTTCTTGTTTTGCTTCTTCTTTTTCTTTGCAGGCAGTAAATAAAATTACGATAAGAGCTGGAAGTATTAAATAGTTTTTCATGTCATAAATTTAAAGGGAAATAATGTTCTTAAAACAAATATCCCGATCCCGCAAAATGGGGGACCGGGATATTTTAGCGAAAATGTGCAGTTAGTATCGATTACTTTTTATTGTTGTTGAGGGTAGCTCCCACTTTCAACCCAATTGCAAATAGATTTTCTTTTACAGACAATTCACTAACAAAGCTGGACAAATGCTGGTACCGTACATGTGGACCTGCTTGCCATTTTATACGGCCGGTTGAATAGGATACAAATGTTCCTACACCCGTGCTAATATTCCAACGGCGCATGAGGTCAGGGAACTTTGCATAATTTTTATAATCACTTGAAATAAGATAAGCCCTGTCGCCAATAACATAGGTTGGCTGTATGGTACCGCTAAATCCCCATTGAATATTTTTGTTGTCGCTAATAATAACTTCAGCCCCAACCGGGATAGCCACCTGGAAGTAAAAATTCTCCAGCCAATTTGAATAGGGCGAACTACCGCTAAAGTTCCGGTAATAACTCAAAGCCGGGATAGAATCAACGGCTCCATAACCGCTGGATAAAGCAACGGTAGCTATTTCAGTAGGATGAGAATAGGCCCGAATATCATAGCGATTAATATTAAATTGTAAACCGGTTTTCAGAGAAAATTTTTCACTCAGCCGATATCTTCCTTCAATTCCGAATTCAAGACCCATGGCAGGCTTATGTTTAACAACATTTTTCAGGTCGATCGATGGGACAGAAAGCCCGCTGGGATATACTTTTTTATTTTCTGTCAATTTTCTATAGCTGACTGTTGGTGCAAAATAAACCTGCGCAGTAAGCTTAGATCGCTTATTGGGCTTTGGAAGTAAAATGTTTTGCGAAGCAAGAGCGGAAATTGCACCATTGATCTCTTCTTCAGTATTCTCATTTACTGAGCTTTGCTCAGTGATGTTTTTTTCATTAGGAAAAATATCATTTAATGCATCATCTTCCGTTCTCACCAAACCATTTTGCTTTAAAAGGCTTAGGGCTGTGTAAGGAAACGGATCATCAATTGTTTCATTTTGGTTAGAAGTAGTTAGATCATCAGCTTCCTGCCCGATTATGTCATTTAGGGTACTATTCGAACTCAAACCGGATTGCATCTCATCACTTGCCGGAGTAGTGAAAACAGGACCATTTATATATAATTCCGCAAGGTTG